>DASXND010000119.1:0-4499 GCA_036495265.1 Dyella sp. | reverse complement strand
GCCGCCGACGGCGACGAGGTCGGCGTAATGGCCGACTGCCACGGCACCTACCTTATCCTTCATGCCAAGCAGGTCCGCGGCGTTGACCGTGGCGGCCTGGATGGACTGCATCGGCGTCATGCCCCACTTGGTCATGGTGGCGAACTGCTTGCCGTTCCAGCCGTGCGGATAGACGCCGGCATCGGTGCCGAAGGCAAGCTTCTCGCCCGCACCCACTGCGCGCTGGAAGTTCTCGCGCTGGGTACGACCCACCAACCTCTCCTTGTCGATGGTGCTCGCCGGGAAACCCTTTTT
Source organism: Dyella sp. (assembly GCA_036495265.1). Classification (GTDB taxonomy): domain Bacteria; phylum Pseudomonadota; class Gammaproteobacteria; order Xanthomonadales; family Rhodanobacteraceae; genus Dyella. The sequence continues at coordinate 4,205 of DASXND010000119.1, read as the reverse complement.
TGAGTATTCGCTCAGGATGTAGTCGTCGTTGTAAACGTCAAAATCGAGATAGGTGCCGTGCTGCTTGGCCAGCTTCAGGCCTTCGTCGTCGATCATGCTGCTGTGCTCGACGGAGTCCACGCCAGCGCGGATGGCCATCTTGATCGCTTCCGCACCGTGGGCGTGCGCCGCCACTTTCTTGCCCCAGCGATGCGCCTCGTCGACGATCGCATTCATTTCTTCCTGAGAATATTGCGGCGCGCCCACCGATGTCTCCGCACTGAGCACGCCGGCACTGGCCATGAACTTGATGACGTCGGCGCCGTTCTTGACGTTCTCGCGAATGCGATGGCGGATGGCGTCCACACCATCGGCGACGCCGTCGACACTATGGAACTCGATCCACGGCGAGAAGCCGGTGGTGTCGTCGGCATGGCCGCCGGTAGCGCCCAGCGGTGGACCGGAGACCAGCATGCGCGGGCCGGGGATGTCGCCGCGATTGATCGCGTTGCGCAAGGCGACATCGACATAGTCGCTGGCGCCGAGATTGCGCACGGTGGTGAAGCCCGCGTCCAAGGTGCGCTTGGCATAGATCGGCGAAAGGATGGCGGAATCGATTGCGCTGCGCTTGAGGATGGACTCGTAATAGTCGCCCTTGATCTCCCCCGGGTCACCGGTCAGGTGCACGTGGCAATCAATCAGGCCGGGCAACAGCGTGGCGCCGCCAAGGTCGATCACGTTGGCCCCGGCCGGCACCTGGCCGTCGTAACGCACCTCGGTGATGCGCTCGCCCTCGATGACCACCAACGGATTGTCGCGCACCGTGCCACTTTGCACGTCCACCAGGTGGGCGGCGCGCACGACAACCCGGGTAGGGGCAGCAGGCGCATCATCGGCCCGGGCAACACCCGTGGCTCCAAGGATCAGGGTGATGGCGGCGAAAAGTGGTAGCAGGCGCATGAGACAACATCTCCGTGGGCAATAGGCAAGGTAGCTGTACGGGCGGACAGCCGGACGATGCGCGTTGCGCCACGATCATGCGATATCCCCCACCGCCACCTTACCGCGGATGCCCGGCCAATGCCCCCCGTCTTTGGTCATGATTGCCCCCGGCAGGTCGATGGACCCAGGGAAAGGCCGCCCCTGCCGCCAGATATCGGCGAGTCTGGCTAGCCCTACCTCTCGGCCCGGCTATCCATCGCCAAAGAAAACAGGGCGCTCCATAGGTTGAGCGGCAGTCCCCAAGGTGGGCACGTCAGGCAGAACGGAATCAGCGACCGTCGAGCACATCCGTAAATCAAGGCGGAACTAGGCACGTGGCAGGATATCGCGCGCAAGCCGCCCAGCAACGTATCGCCGGGAAATCAACGCGGGCTCATTGTCGCCTGACGTTATTCTTCATGAGAAAGAACGTAAGCGCGGCCACTACAAAGGCGAGCGCAACGCCAAACGTAGCAATATCGCCATTGCCATCCCAGGCCACGACTTCGCGAAGGAACAACACGGCCAGCACGGCGATAACCACGCTGACCAAGTTTCCTTTCAAGTCCTCAAGGTTATTTACCTCCAGCCATTTCGGCAGTGGCAATTTGTCGTCAACGAACAGCGAATAGAGGCCGATGCTGATGATGTAGATGGCGATGGCAATCAGAAAAACGTCCACCGCCTCAACGATACTCACGGCGAATATTTTTACCGACTTGGCCGAGACCGTGCCGTTCCGTGCGGTATCGACGATGCTTGCAAACAAGACGAGCGCCTCATAAAAGATCAAGGCCACAAAGCCAAGAAACGTCCCCACGATGGGAACGAGCATGATGTAACGGCTTGAGGCCAGGATACGGCGCAGCATCGATGCAACCTCTTTCAGGTGACTACGACTAGGCAAGCTGACGAAAGGACACTTTGGCTTCGTCCGGACCGCTCGATGCCACTTCTTCAGTGCCAAGCCAATGTCCTCGCTTAAGCCGTGAAGTGCCCGTGAAGACGAGCGAACTTGCCCATATCCCCATGCGCCCGGGATGTTAGTTTAGGGCTGCACTTGAACCGTGGCTCGTGGCACGAGCCGCATCCTTGCCTCCTGTGCCGACGAACGGCCGCTGCGTGGCGGCTGCCTCCCCCGACGCGATCACACATGCGTGTGACAGTGGCAAGATGGCTCTTCCTAAGAAGGTGTTTTGTTGGTCACTCGCGCTGTCACTGGCCACTGGAGGCCTGACCATGTCGACCGTCCAAGCCGATCAAGGCATTGTTCGTATTCGATCCCAACATAACGTGCCGCAAACGATGGAGAAGATCGAGCAACTTCTCAACGCACACGACGTGATGATTTTTGCGCGCATCGATTTCAGTGGAGACGCCGCGCGAGCAGGCCTCGAACTGCGCCCGGAACAGATGCTGATCTTCGGCAATCCAAAGGCGGGAACGCCGCTGATGCAAAGCATCCCCACCGTGGCGCTGGATCTTCCCCTAAAGGCATTGGTCTGGGAGGACGAGCAGGGTGCCACCTGGATCGGCTACAGCACGCCTGACTACATCGTGCAGCGTCACGGGTTGCCGGCATCCATGCGCAACCATCTGTCAGGGGCCGTCGGCCTGCTCGAACAGGCCGCACTTTGAAGCGCCGACCGCAACGCCATCGGGCCGTCCCATAGGGATGCGCCCTGAAATCCTAGTCCCTCAGTGCTTCCGCGATTTCGCCCGCTCCGCTACCTGTTGGCAACTGGCGTAATAGTTCTTGAGTTCAGACCTGACCGGGTCGAGTTCGAAGGTGAAGCCATATCGGACGGCGCCATTCTTGTCGCTGACCCAGGCGCCCATGGAGGTCGCCGTCACCAGGCGCGCCAGCCCTCCCATGGGAAACGGGCGATTGATCACCAGCGATTGCTTGCCGTCATCCACGCTAGCCCGTTGTTCCGGCAACATCTCCAGGTCGTCGACCTGAAAGTATGCCCCAGCACCACGCGCGGCCAGCTGTCTTGCACGATCGAGACCTACCTTGAAGTAGGAAGTGAGGGAGAGTCCGTCCGGCCCGCACTGGAACGTGATTTTATGCTCGCCATCACGGGCGACTTGGCTGAGCTCCAGATACGTGCCCCCTGCCGACGGCAGATATTTGGAGGTGGGCGGCAGACGTCCGTTATTGGCAAGTCCCGAGGAAAGCATGTGCTCGGGCGCCAGCCAAACGACCTTATCGCTCGACGCCGCCGATGCTCGCGTCAATACTTCCTGGTCAATGCCCATCTCCTTCAAATACGAAGTGACCTCAACGGGTACCTGCGATGTTCCCGCATCACCCGCCTTGGGAATTGACGTGTTGAACGAGTTTAGGCCGATGCGGTCGTTACCCGTGACCGCCCATCGGTAGAGCCCGCCAAAGTACGCATAAGTGCAAGCGCCCACGCACAAGGAGTCCCTGGGCGTCGCTCCGTAACCCGACTTCTTTTTCGGCGCACCCAGATGCGTCACCATCGATTGGGACCGAAATAGCCGTCCCAACGCCAGACCGGCATTCAAATCACCGCCCGGTGAATTCAAATAGATATCGGAGCCTGGCGGAATCTTCCTCGACCTCATCAACCCCTCAAAACGACGGGGCGCATCGGCGTCGATCGCGCCGAAGAGATACACCTGGGGAACGCGGGTAAGCGCAAGCGTCATCCGATCATCGTTGACCTGGATCGAAAGTGGTTCGGCGCTCTGCGCTTGCGCAACACCCGAAGATGTGCGCACAGCAGTGCTCTGACCCTGGGCTGCATATGTCGGACCCATGCAGACTACCAGCAGTAAGACACCGGACCAACGCCTGCCTGCAAGACGAAAAGGACTTTTATTGGTGAAACTGTGCTGCACCTGCTATTCCCGTAGTTAAGCCCTTTAAGTGTGCTTTGTTTCGGGAGAACAGCAAGTGAACTCTTCGTCATCATCGATGAGACTGATCCTGCGTTCTGGATCGCGCCGGTATCAGGAACCTTCAGGAACCTGCAGAGTGCGTCCGGTGCAAGCCGGCCAGCGATGTCCCATCGCAAGTAAACCTCTCGTCGGTAGCACATGAACGCTTTAAGAGTCTGTCTAGGCGTGTCGATTCGATGCTGCCGGCGAGCGCGCGCATAGTGTGTGCGCTGCCTGCAGCTTGAATTGGCAACGCAGGCCTACCGGTCGCGCATGACTTCCACTGGCGCCGCATCTCCCGCCTTCTGCGCCAAGGGCAAGGCATCGGTCACCAG
>DASXND010000118.1:0-5104 GCA_036495265.1 Dyella sp. | reverse complement strand
GACTGCATGCAGGCGTCCGGCGTCGCGCAGCGCGCGATGAAAGCGTTCGATCTTCGCCGGCAGCGGCGAGGTGACCAGGGTATGCACGGGGCAGCCGACGGCGCAGGCTTCGGAAAGCATGTTGACCGAGTCGGGCGTGACGACGAGGCGGTCGGCCCAACCGAGCACGCCCGGATAGGGGTTGCCGCCTTCGTCGGGGCCGGACCAGGTCAAGCCGGGCACGCCGACGAGGCGGTGACGCATGACCTCGACGAGCGCCGGTGGCGTACGCCGCGACGCCAGCACCAGCAAGCTGCCGCCTTCGACGCGCTGGCGCGCCAGCAACTTCGCAACCAGCACTTCGACGTAAGCCGCATCCACGGCGATGCCCTTGCGCGGTCCACCCAGCAGCACGCCGACACGGGGGCGTGGCAGGTCGACGAAGGCGGGGTTGGCCTCGCGCGCGTCCTCAAGCCAGGCATCGTCGATGGGATTGAGCGAGCCCAGCGGATGCAGCACATTGGGCCCTTCCCGTTCGTCGTGTTGCGGAGTGATGACGGTATCCCAGTGCGAAGGGTCCATGCGTGGGTCAAGAATCTGCACCGTATAGCAGCTGCCATGGCTCCTGGGCCGCAGCAGTCGCGTATACAGCGCCGAAATCCGCCCGCAGCCGATGGCGATGGCGGGCCAGGGCGGTTTGAACTGCCGCCGCTGCGTGTCGGAGAGGGCGAAGCCTGCGCCAAGGCCGAGGCGGGGTGCCAGCCAGGACCATGGCGCGCGCGGTTCGAGTTGCAGGTGATGGATGGGCATGTCCAGCCGCGCCGCCAGCGCCAGGGCCTGGCGCTGGTTTCCTGCGGCGCCGTCGGTGATCACCCAGCAGTCGCCGTTCCGCTTCAGCATGCGGGCGACGCCCCGGCGATTGTTGCTCGAAACAGCACAGTACGTTCCATTCGCCAGGGTCCTGTTTGCCCGCGCCCGCGCTTACACTGTGGACTGTTGCGCCCAGTATGGCGTGTCACGATCACAAGGATACCCATGAGCGAGATGCTTTCCGAGGCCGCCCTCGACCAGTTGTTCCGCAGCGCCCGCACGTTCAACGCCTGGCTGCCGAAAGACGTGAGCGACGCTCAGCTGCACGAGCTGTATGAGCTTGCCAAGTTCGGACCGACCAGCGCGAACTCCTCGCCGATGCGACTGATCTTCGTGAAGTCGAAGGAAGCGAAGGAAAAGCTCGCGCCGTTCCTATCCGAAAGCAATCGCGCCAAGACCATGGTGGCGCCGGTGACCGCCATCGTGGCCACCGACTACGCGTTCTACGAAAAGCTGCCGCAGCTGTTCCCGCACGCCGACGCGCGCAGCTGGTTCGTGGGCAACCAGCCGCTGATCGACGGCACCGCGTTCCGTAACGGTTCGTTGCAAGGCGCCTACGTGATTATCGCCGCGCGCGCGCTTGGCCTCGATTGCGGCCCGATGTCCGGCTTCGACGCGGCTGGCGTGGACGCGGCATTCTTCGCGGGCACGACGGTCCGCGCCAATTTCCTGATCAATATCGGTTATGGCGATGCCAGCCGAGACATGTTCCCGCGCAGTCCCCGTCTCTCGTTCGACGAGGCCTGCCGGATCGTCTGAGTACGCAAGTGCTCGCTGTCGATTAAGTGCTTTCCCCAAACCCATTGGAGATCAGATTCATGCGTTCATTCCGTTATCTCGTTCTAGCCGGCCTGATCGGCGCCGCCGTCACCGCACAGGCTGCCCCGGTCACCTACAAGATGGACCCGAATCACACCCAGGTTCTGTTCAGCTGGAACCACTTCGGCTTCTCCAACCCGACCGCCAACCTTGGCCTCGGCGAGGGCACGATCGTGTTTGACGAAAAGGATCTGGCCAAGTCGTCGGTGGACGTGACCTTGCCGCTGGCCAATCTCGACACGCACGTCAGTGCGCTCGACGAACATTTGAAGAAGCCGGATTTCCTCGACGCCGACAAGTTCGCGGTGGTGACCTTCAAGAGCACCAAGGTGGAGTCGGCGGGCGGCAACAAGTACAAGGTGACGGGTGACCTGACCGTTCATGGCGTGACCAAGCCGGTGGTGCTCGATGCCACGCTCAACAAGAGCGGCATGCATCCCATGATGAAGGTGCCGACGGTTGGCTTTGATGCCACGGCTTCCCTGAAGCGCTCGGATTTCGGCGTGGGCGCTTATGTGCCGAACGTCAGCGACGAGATCAAGGTCCGCATCACCACCGAGGCCTCGGTGCCGAAGGCCGAAGCGGCAAAGTAAGCGTTGCGATAGATCAAAGCCCGCGCCGGAGACGGCGCGGGCTTTTTGTTGGGCGCAGCGGGAGGTTTCGTGCGTTGATCAGTTTGCGCTCGCACCTTCGCTCTTGAGCGCTTCGAGCTTGCCAAGATCGACTCCGTTGACCATCTGCTTCAGCTGTTCGATGTTCTCCGCCTTGCCACTGGCCTTGACCGCGAAACGCTGGGCCACGATGACGCCGTACTCGCCGCTGTGCGTGTCGTTGTTCCAGCGCTCATGGATCAGGCGTCCCTGGCTGGTATAGGACTTTTCGTAGCCGTGCTCGGTCTGTTGCTCGGAATCCGGTGCCAGCGCGCTGGCGGCGGCCATCATGCCCCGCATGCTGCCCGTGTCGCCCACTTCCAGTCGCACGCTGTGGCCATTGCCATCGCTGTAGTTGGCATGCGCCGCCGTGACCTGCATGCCCACCGTGCTGTTGCGCTCGGCTGACAAGTCGTCCCGTTTCATGCCGGCCAGCGTCTCGGGCAGGAAGGCCTTGATCGTGTCGGTTGGCAATGACTGCCCGTGGCTGTCACCCGGGTTCTGCGCGGCATCCAGCGTTTTGCTGGTGCCATCGGCGCTCTCGCTGGTCGCTTCCGCCGTGGTGTGGCGGGTATCGCTGCCCAGATGCATGCCGCCCATCCTGGCACCGGTCAGGGCCGCCGTTCCGATCAGGCCCGTCACGATCAAGGCGACGATCCAGCTCAACACGATGGAGACGATGACCGTGACGGCGGTATAACCAGCCGCCTTCTCCGCAGGGCAGCGCATCGTATGCGGCAAGCCCAGGTAGAGCAGGTAGATGCCGTAGATCAGGCTGGCGAGCGCGACCAGCCAGCCCAGCCACGGAATGATTACCGCGATGCCGCCGACCCATCCGGCTGTCCACGCGTAGGCTACCGTCTTCAGTGCCTGCACCGGATCTTTCTGGCCGCCAAACGTGGGCGCCAGCGCATCCACGATCAGGGCAACCACATAGGTCAGGGCCAAGCTCAGCAGGTAGTACAGCACCAGGCTGAGCAGACCCACGCCTAGGGGTGTATGCAGATGCATGCCCCAGCCGCCGTAGCCGATCAGGCTGTGGCGGATGAAGTGCGCGATCACTGGCAGCGCCGCCACGATCAGGATGTAGTGGCGATAGAGCCCATTCACCGTGGCCGGCTCGCCGGCAATCACCGGCCATTCGGTTTGTGGCGTGGTGAGGATGGCTTTGATCCGGGCGATCAGGTTTCCGAAGTCCATGACAATCCTTGGCTGGGCAGGCGATCGATGGGGCGGCGACGGGATCATCGGCAGGCGGGCGGAAACATCGGCCGAAGGCATCGGCCCAAGCCCCAGGCGGATCAGGGTTTCAGCGTTGCGCCGGCCGGACAGCAGTCCGCCTGATTCTCAACCCGCGCCTGGCCCGGCTCCCATTCGTCGCATGGGCTATGCCCTTCGGCGAGCGTGTGGCGCAGAGAGGGTTTACCGGCTCCGAGGAGACCTGTTAGCCAGGGAGGCCTGTTAACATGGCGGACCCGGTGCCTTGATGGAGTTGTCCCCCATGTCGCGTTCCCCTGCGGCTGCCGCGTTGATCCCGGCAAATGCCGAAAATCGTTATGAAGTGACGCGCGCGGACCTTCCGCTGTCCTGTCCGATGCCCGGTATGGTGCTCTGGAATTCCCATCCGAAGGTCTATCTGCCGATCGTCGAGGATGGCGGCGAGTCCACATGTCCTTATTGCGGCGCACATTACGTCCTGCGGGACTGATCCATCCGTCCCGATCGCACCCATAAATCCTCGCGAGAGCGGATTTAGGCACGATTGCTGCTTGCCTATCAGGGATGAAGGCACCTTTTGAACAAATCATGTCAGCAGTCGCCACCCCAGCCAGGTCACTGACCGTCGTTCAGCTGATCCCCGGCCTCGATTCGGGCGGGGCGGAGCGTTCTGCGCTGGAAATCGCGCGGGCGCTGGTCAAGGCCGGCCACCAGTCCGTGGTGATTTCGGCGGGCGGCCGCATGGTGCAGCAGCTGGAAGCCGAAGGTAGCCGTCACGTCACCCTGGACGTGGGTCGCAAGTCGTTGACTACGCTAATGAAGATGGGTGAGCTTCGACGGGTCCTGCGCGAGCTCAAGCCGGATATCGTGCATGCCCGCTCGCGACTGCCGGCCTGGATGGGCTGGTGGGCCATCAAGGGCCTCAAGCCGAAACCCCATTTCGTGACCACGGTTCACGGGCTGAATTCGCCGGGCCGCTACAGCGCGATCCTGCTGCGTGGTGAGCGCGTGATCGCGGTGTCGCAGACCTTGCGAGATTTCATGCTCAGTCACTACCCCTGGCTGGAGCCGGGGCGGGTGCGGGTGATTCCTCGCGGTATCGACCCGGAGGCGTTTCCGTACGGACATCGCCCCGACGACATGTGGCGCAAAGCCTTCTTCGCTGAATTCCCAGCGCTCGCAGGAGCGCCGCTGCTGACCCTGCCGGGTCGCGGCACGCGGCTGAAGGGACACCACGATGCCGTCGAGCTGCTGAGTGAGCTGAAGCGTCGCGGCATCGACGCGCGTCTGCTGCTGCTCGGCGTCATCGAGCCTGGGCGTGATGCCTATATCGATGAACTGCGTAGCTTGATCCGCGCCCGTGGCCTGGAATCCCAGGTGGTGCTGACACCGCCGCGCAGTGATGTGCGCGACATCTACGCGATCTCGTCGCTGGTGCTGCAACTCTCCAACAAGCCCGAATCGTTCGGGCGCACCGTGATCGAGGCGTTGTCGCTGTGCCGCCCGGTGCTGGGTTATGCGCATGGTGGCGTGGGTGAGTTGCTGGCCGAGCTGTATCCCGCCGGCCG
>DASXND010000117.1:0-4668 GCA_036495265.1 Dyella sp. | reverse complement strand
TCCATCGCATCCATCGAGTGGTTCTGCTTGACGAAGCCGATGCCGCGACGAGACGCCTGCTGGGCGCCGGCGTTGGTGGTCATCACCACCACCACGTTCTTGAAGTTCGCCTCACGGCCGTTGGTGTCGGTCAGCACGCCGCGATCCATCACCTGCAGCAGGATGTTGAACACATCCGGATGCGCCTTCTCGATCTCGTCCAGCAGCAGTACCGCGTGCGGATGCTTGGTCACCGCTTCGGTGAGCAGGCCGCCCTGGTCGAAACCGACATAGCCCGGAGGGGCACCGACCAGGCGCGACACCGAGTGGGCCTCCATGTACTCGGACATGTCGAAGCGGATCATCTCGATGCCCAGCTGCATGCCCAGCTGCTTGGTGACTTCGGTCTTGCCGACGCCGGTGGGACCGGCCAGCAGGAAGCAACCGATCGGCTTGGACGGGTCGGCCAGGCCTGAGCGGGCCATCTTGATGGAAGCGGCCAAAGCCTCGATGGCCGCGTCCTGACCGAACACCACCATCTTGAGGTTGCGCTCCAGGTTGCGTAGCACGTCGCGATCGGACGCCGACACCTGCTTGGCCGGAATACGCGCCATCTTGGCCACGATGTATTCCACTTCCGGCACGTCGACCTTGCCGGTGCGCTGGTCGATCGGCAGCAGGCGCTGGCGCGCGCCGGCCTCGTCGATCACGTCGATGGCCTTGTCCGGCAGCAGACGGTCGGGGATGTGCTTCACCGACAGATCCACGGCGGCCTTCAGCGCCTCGATGGTATAGGCCACGTTATGGTGTTCTTCGAAGCGGGAACGCAGGCCCTTGAGGATCTCGAAGCTGTCCGCCACGGTCGGCTCGACCACGTCGATCTTCTGGAAACGGCGAGCCAGCGCACGGTCCTTCTCGAAGATGCCGCGAAATTCCTGGAACGTGGTGGAACCAATGCAGCGCAACTCACCCGACGCCAGCATGGGCTTGATCAGGTTGCTGGCATCCATGGTGCCGCCGGAAGCGGAACCGGCACCGATGATGGTGTGGATCTCGTCGATGAACAGGATCGCGCCCGTTTGCTTCTTGAGCTGGCCGATCACCGCCTTGAGGCGCTTCTCGAAATCGCCGCGGTACTTGGTGCCGGCGACGAGGGCGCCTAGATCCAGCGACCAGATGGTGGCGTTTTCCAGCACTTCGGGCACGTCGCCGTCCACGATGCGCTTGGCCAGGCCCTCGGCCAGCGCGGTTTTGCCCACGCCGGCCTCACCGACATAGAGCGGGTTGTTCTTGCGGCGGCGGCATAGCACCTGGATGGTGCGCTCGATCTCGTCCTGGCGACCGATCAGTGGATCGATCTTGCCTTCCAGCGCCAGTTCGTTGAGGTTGCTGGCGTATTCGCTCAGCGGGTTGCCCTTGGGCTCGCCATCTTCGCTGTCACGCTCACTACCCGGCATGCTCTGCGACGGCTCGTCGCCAATCTTGGCGATGCCGTGCGAGATGTAATTGACCACGTCGAGACGGGTGATCTCCTGCTGGTGCAGGAAATACACGGCATGCGAATCCTTCTCGCCGAAAATGGCCACCAGCACATTGGCGCCGGTGACTTCCTTACGGCCGGAAGACTGCACGTGGTACACCGCGCGCTGCAAAACGCGCTGGAAGCCGAGCGTGGGCTGGGTATCGCGTTCGTCGCCGTGCGGCAGCACCGGTACGGTCTCGGCGATGATTTTATCCAGCTCGCGCGTCAGCCGCGGCAAATCCACGCCGCAAGCACGCAAGGCACCCAGTGCCGACTGGTTATCGGTAAGTGCGAGCAGCAGGTGTTCCACCGTCATGAACTCATGACGCTGCTCGCGGGCCTGCTTGTAGCACTGGCCGATGGTGACTTCGAGATCCTTGCTGAACATCCGGACCTACTCCGCTATGTGGCAGGCGGCCTGTGCCGCGATGGCTACAAAATGGGGTCGATTACATCTTTTCCATAGTGCACAACAAAGGGTGTTGATGAGCACGTGAATATTCGTTTACCTGAGTCACCTTAGTCTCTGCAACCTCCCTGGTGAAGACGCCGCAGACGCCCTTGCCGCGCGTATGGACGTGAAGCATGACCTGCACCGCCCGCTCCTGGTCCAGGCTGAAGAAGCTGCGCAGCACCTCGACCACGAAATCCATCGGGGTGAAGTCGTCATTCAGCAGCACCACCTGAAACAGGGGTGGACGAGCCACCTCCGGCCTTGAGGTTTCCAGCGCCAGGCCGTGACCGCTGCCTTGTTCGTGTTCGGGTTCGTGAGCCATGGGTTCTAAGTTAAATATCCTGGGGAAAAGTATACCGCCGCAGCCCCGATGCCGGCCCGAACTGGCGGCCCCCGGGGTACCGCCAAAGGCAGGTTGTCTTCAGGTGATGGCACAATGACGACTTTTCCAGTGCCTTTACCGGCGCCATATGTCCCCCATGGCCGATTCCGCTGTCATCTCCTCCTTATCTGTCTGGTGCCCACACGTCACCGTGGCGTGTGTCGTGGCCGATGGCGACCGTTTCCTCATGGTGGAAGAGGAAGTGAGCGGCCGTCTTGCCTATAACCAGCCAGCGGGCCATTTGGATGACAAGGAAAGCCTGGTCAGTGCCGCCGTGCGCGAAACCTTGGAGGAAACCGGCTGGACGGTCGAACTGGAGCACCTGATCGGCATCCACCAATGGCGCAGCACCGAGCATGGCGACGGCGTGGTGCGCTTCAGCTTTGCCGCCCGCGCGCTAGGCCATGACCCGCAGCGACCGCTCGATAGCGGTATTCTGCGCGCCCTGTGGCTGACCCGGGAGGAGATCGTGGCCCTGGGCGACCGCCTGCGCAGCCCCCTGGTGCTGATGAGCATCGACGCTTGGCTGGCTGGACAACGCCTGCCACTGACCGTGCTGCACAGCCTGCTGGACGAGGACCGTTACCCGTGAAAGTGATGCTTGGCATCTCCGGCGGCGTCGATTCCTCGGTAGCCGCCCTGCTCCTGCAACAGGCCGACTACGACGTCGAAGGCCTGTTCATGCAGAACTGGGAAGAGGACGACCGCGACGGTCCCTGCACCACCGATGCCGACCGCAAGGACGCCGTGGCGGTATGTGGGCGACTGGGCATTCCCTTTCATGCGCGCAATTTCGCGGCGGCATACTGGGACGGCGTGTTCGAGCACTTCCTGGCCGAATACCGCGCGGGTCGCACGCCGAATCCGGACGTGCTGTGCAATCGGGAGATCAAGTTCAAGACCTTCCTTGACGAGGCACGGGCCCTGGGCGCGGACAAGATCGCCACCGGCCATTACGCCCGCGTCGACTTCCACGAGGGCAAATACCGCCTGCTGCGCGCCGTGGATGCCGCCAAGGACCAGACTTACTTCTTGCATGCGCTGGGCCAGCAACAATTGGCCGCCACCTTGTTTCCGGTAGGCGAGATCGAGAAGTCGCAGGTGCGCCAGATGGCGCGGGAAGCGTCGCTACCCACACACGCGAAAAAGGACTCCACCGGCATCTGTTTTATCGGTGAGCGCGATTTCCGCAGCTTCCTGGCCCAGTACATTCCCGCCCAGGCCGGCCCCATGCGTACGCCCGAAGGCGAAACCGTGGGCGAACACCAAGGTGCGATGTATTACACCCTTGGCCAGCGCAACGGTCTGGGCATCGGTGGCCGCCATGGCGCCAGCGGCGAGGCCTGGTATGTGGTCGGCAAGGATGTGGCCAGGAACATCTTGTATGTAGCCCAGGGTGGCGAGAATCTTTGGTTGTATTCGCGCCGCCTGCTTACCGAGCTGCCAAACTGGGTCGCCGGTGAGCCTCCGGCCAAGCGCTTCCGCTGCACCGCCAAGACACGCTACCGCCAGCAGGATCAAACTTGCGAAGTCATCGTGCGCGACGACAGCCTGGAAGTGATCTTTGACGAACCCCAGCGCGCGGTTACCCCCGGGCAGTCGGTAGTGTTCTATGACGGCGATGCCTGCCTCGGTGGCGCTGTGATCGAGCGCACCGATGCACCGTACGGCGGCTGGAATGATGAAGCCGCCTTGTCCACCCCCATTCCCTGCGAGTCGATCCCCGGTGCTTGAAGCCTTTGCCATGAATGAAGAGCGCGTCCTGGCCCTGGCCGGCCTGTTCCAGGCCACCGGCCTGGCCCAGCAACTGGCCAACGAAGGCCGCTGCGACGAATCCGCCATGGCCGCCAGTATCGGCAGCGTGTTTCGCATCGACGCGCCATCGGTGGTCGGCGTCTATGGCGATGTATCGGGCGTGCGCCTGGGCCTGCGCCAGCTGATTACCCTGCTCGACGAGAACAACCGCGACGTCGCCATCACCCGCATGGCGTTTACCGTGATGCGACTGGAACGCAGCCTGTCCCGCCGCAAGGACCTGCTCGACCGCTTGCAGCAAGGTGTGGTGGCTGCGCAGCGCCAGGTCGAGCACTTCGGCCCGGAGTCGCCGCAGGTCATCAGCCGACTCGCCGAGCTCTATGCCAGCACGCTTTCCACGCTGAAGCCGCGCGTGATGGTTACTGGTAACCCGCAGCAGTTGCAGCAGCCGAACGTGGTGGAGAAGGTACGCACCAACCTGCTCGCGGCCGTGCGTTCGGCGGTGCTTTGGCGTCAGTTGGGTGGGCGGCAGTGGCAGATGGTTCTGTATCGCCGACAGTGCAGCATGTTGGCGCG
>DASXND010000116.1:0-3033 GCA_036495265.1 Dyella sp. | reverse complement strand
TCGGTTCGCCGGCGCCCATCGACTTGCAGATCCGCGGCTATCATCTGCCTGCCAACTTCGTGTATGCGAATCAGTTGTTGAACAGGATTCGCCAGATTCCCGGTGTGGCCGATGCGCGCATCCAGCAGTCGCAGGCGGAGCCCACGTTCAAGATCAATGTGGATCGCACGCGTGCGCAGTTGCTCGGACTGACCGAGGCCGATGTCACCAGCAGTCTGGTCGCCGATCTTTCGGGTACCTCACAGGTGGCACCGACGTTCTGGCTGAATCCCGACAATGGCGTGACCTATCCGATTTCGGCCCAGGTACCGCAGTACCGGCTCGATTCGCTGGCCTCGTTGAGCAATTTGCCGATCACCTCGAAGAGCGGCGGCAGTCCCCAGGTGCTTGGCGCGCTGGCTGATTTTTCGCGCTCGCATAGCGACACCGTCGTGAGCCAGTACAACATCCAGTCGATGGTGGAGATTTTTGCCACCACGCAGGGGCGCGACCTGGGCGCGGTGGCTGCCGACATCCAGAAGGTGCTCGACGACACCGAGAAATTAAAGCCTAAGGGCGCAACGGTCGCACTGCTGGGTCAGGTGCAGACGATGCACGCTGCTTACTCGGGTCTGCTATTCGGCCTGCTGGGCTCGATCGTGCTGGTGTACCTATTGATCGTGGTGAACTTCCAGTCATGGTCTGACCCGTTCGTGATCATTACCGCCTTGCCCGCCGCGTTGGCTGGCATCGTGTGGATGCTGTTCATCACGCACACCACGTTGTCGGTGCCGGCGCTGACGGGCGCAATCATGTGCATGGGTGTGGCTACGGCCAACTCGGTGCTCGTGGTGAGCTTCTGCCGCGAACGGCTCACCCACCATGGCGATGCCACCCTGGCGGCACGCGAGGCGGGATTCGTGCGCTTCCGTCCGGTGCTGATGACCGCCCTGGCCATGATCATCGGCATGGTGCCGATGGCGCTGGGCCTGGGCGATGGCGGCGAGCAGAACGCGCCGCTGGGCCGGGCCGTGATCGGCGGCCTGCTGTTTGCCACCACTGCCACCTTGATCTTCGTTCCCGTGGTCTTTTCCATCGTGCACGCGCGGCGTGGCCGCGCGCCTGATTCGGCCGTCATTGCCGGAGAGCCTGTCCATGTCTGAGCATCTCACTTCGCTTCCCGAGTCGACGCCGTCGCCGCGCCGACTACGATTGGCCGCCGCCATCGGCGCCGTAGTCTTCGGCTCGATCGTGGTGATCGGTGTCGCCACGCGTCTGACCGAGGCACGCAGCCTGCGCCAGTGGACTGACGCGCAGGCGATTCCCACCGTCGTCATCTCGACGCCCGAGCCCAACAACGGCAAGGCACCGCTTGAGCTGCCTGCGCAGATGGACGCCTTTACCAATGCGCCGATCTACGCACGTACCAGCGGTTACCTGAAATCCTGGAACAAGGACATTGGCGCCCAGGTCAAGGCCGGCGATCTGTTGGGCGTGATCGACACGCCGGATCTCGACCAGCAACTGCTGCAGGCTCAGGCCGACCTGGCCAGTGCACGCGCCAACTCGGCGCTGGCGGCCACCACGGCTAAGCGCTGGCAGGAGTTGCGGGCTACCGATTCGGACTCGGTGTCCCAGCAGTCGGTAGACCAATTCAATGGCGACTACGCGGCCAAGCAGGCGCAGGTGAATTCGGCGCAGGCCAATGTTGACCGCCTGAGGGCGCTCAAGTCCTACGCGCGCATCCTGGCGCCGTTCGATGGTCGCGTCACCGCGCGCAACACCGACGTTGGCGCGTTAATCACGGCCGACAGCAGCGGCAGCGGCACGCCGCTGTTCGCTGTATCCGACACCAGCAAGCTACGCGTCTATGTGCGGGTACCGCAGGTCTACGCGCCGGGCATCCATCGCGGCGACGAAGCCACGCTGACCGTGCCGGAGTATCCCGGAAAGAGCTTCAACGCCAAGGTCGAGGCGGATGCGCGGGCCATCGCGCCTACCTCGGGCACGACCCTGGTCCAGTTGCTGGTCGACAATCCCGATGGCCGCCTGCTGCCTAGCAGCTATGCCAGCGTGAGCTTCAATGTGACGTCGGACACGCAAGGCGTGCGCGTTCCCGCCGAAGCGCTGATCTTCGACGACAAGGGACTGCACGTGGCGACGCTGGATGCCAACGACCACGTGCAATTCAAGACAGTGACCATCCGTCGCGATTTCGGCAAGACGGTGGAACTGGGTTCGGGCCTGGCTCCCGATGATCGCGTGATCGATAACCCGCCCGATGGCCTGGCCGTCGGTGATCCGGTCCGCATCGCCAAGAACGCGCAGCCGGCGGCGAAGCCCCATGAAAAAGCCTAAGAGTCTTGCCGCCACCGTGGCGGCTACCTTGGCGCTGGGTGCCTGTTCGATGGCACCCGCCTACAAGGTGCCGGACGCGCCGGTGGCGCCGCAGTTCCAACCCGGTGGCCCATGGACTACGGCCGCGCCGGCCGATCAATTGCCGCGCGAAGGCTGGTGGAAATTGTATGGCGATGCGCGCCTGGATGATCTGGAAGATCAGCTGCTCGTGCACAACGCCGATCTCGCCGCGGCGTTTGCCAGCTACCAGCAATCGCGCGATTTCCTGGCCCAGGTGCGCGCCGATCTGTTCCCTCAGGTATCGCTGGGCGCGAGTGCGATCCGTACCCGCCAGTCCGACAATGCGGCGCTGCGCGGTGCGACGTCGCCGGCCGTGTACAACTCGTATTCGCTGACCGCGCAGGCCAGCTACGAAGTCGACCTGTGGGGCCGCGTCCATGACAACGTGGCGTCCGGTCGTTCGTCGATGCAGGCCTCGGCGGCCGACCTCGCTTCGGTGCGTCTGAGCCTTGAAGCGGAGCTGGCCGACAGTTATCTATCGCTGGTGGGTGAGGATCGCCAGATCGACCTGCTGCAGAAGACGGTGGAAGCCTATGAGCGCGCCCTGCAGCTCACCAGAACCCTGCAGGCGGGCGGCGCCGTATCCGGGCTGGACGTGAATCGCGCGCAGACGCTGTTGTCGTCGACGCGCTCGCA
>DASXND010000115.1:0-4689 GCA_036495265.1 Dyella sp. | reverse complement strand
GCATAAGGCTTGCTCCCTCTCCCAATGGGGAGAGGGAATCAAATGCTGCTCCGTTATGCGGACGCAGTTCACCAGCACTCATCACGACCCGCTTATACTCGCCCCTCAAACAGGGACGAGTCGTCGCAGCGTGAAGCTTCCACTGCCCAGCACCATCCATCGCCAGGCCGCCCGGCAAGGGGACGCGCGCTAGTGGGTCTTTCGCTCACCCCCGAAATGATTCTGGTGCTCGGGCTGGTGGGCTTCACCATGCTGATGCTGGTGCTGGAATGGATCCGCGCCGACATGGTGGCGCTGCTGGTCGTGGTGGCGATCGGCCTTACCGGCCTGATTCCCTCCGAGCGCGTCTTCAATGGCTTCGCCGGCAACGCCGTCATCGCGATCATCGCGATCATGATCATGGGCGCGGGACTGGACCGTGCCGGTGTACTCACACTCACCGCCAGCTTCGTGATGCGCATGGCGCGTGGCGTCGAATCGCGCCTGGGCCTGGTGATCAACCTCGTCACCAGCCTGTTCAGTGCGGTGATTCCCAGCCAGGCGCTGGCCGCCTTGATGATACCGGTGACCAGCCGCCTCGCTGCACGTACCGGCGTGCCAATCTCGCGACTGCTGCTGCCGATGTCGTTCTGCATACTCGCCGCCACCAACACCACGCTGATCGCGAACTCGCCGCTGATCGTGCTCAACGACCTGGTGGCCAGCGCCAACGCCAACCTGCCCGCGGGTGCGCACACGATTCCCAAGTTCGGCCTGTTCAGCGTCACCCCGGTAGGCCTGGTGCTGGCGCTCACCGGTGTCGGCTTCTTCTACTTCTTCGGCAAGAAGCTTTTGCCCGAGCGCGAGGACGAACGCCTCAAGGTCACGCCCGGACGCACCGAGAGCTACTTTGCCGACACCTACGGCATCGTCGGCGAAACCGCCGAACTTACCGTGACGGCAGAAAGCCCACTGGTCGGCATGAGCATCGGCGAAGTCGAACAGCTTTATGGTGCGCCACTGATCCTTGCCATCAAGAGCGGCAATGATGCGCGCATGGCGCCGCCAGCGGATCACGTCATCTGGGTCGGCTCCGTGCTCGGCGTGCTGGGGCCGCGCGAACAGCTCAACCAGTTCGCCAACAATCAGCTGTGCAAGCTGTCGCCGCGCATGCGCCAGTTGGGTGAGTTGTTCAATCCTACCCGCGCAGGCATTTCCGAAGCGGTGATCCCGCCCAGCTCGCGCTTCCTCAAGCAGACCGTCGGCGACCTTCGCCTGCGCAAGCGCTACGGCATTTCGGTGCTGGCCGTGAATCGCGGCGACCAGGTGTATCGCGACGACGTGCGCTCGGTGAGTCTGCGCGCCGGCGATACCCTGGTGCTGCATTCCAGTTGGCGTGACCTGGGCCTTGCCACCGAGGATAAAGACCTCGTCGTGGTCACCGATATTCCGAAGGAAGAACAGCGTCCCGGCAAAGTGTGGCAAGCGGTAGGCTTCTTCGTGCTGGCCAAGTGCCTGGCCTTGTTCACCCACCTCGACCTTTCCGTGGCCATGATGACCGGCGCCGTCGGCATGCTGCTCACCGGCGTGTTGAACATGGACGAGGCGTACAAGGCGATCAACTGGAAGACCATCTTCGTCACCGCCTGCCTGATTCCGCTGGGCTGGTCGATGGACGCCACCGGCGCGGCCGCATGGCTGGCGCAGGGCGTGTTGCAGCACTTGGGCCATACCTCGCACTGGGTCCTGCAGCTGTCGCTGGCCGTGCTCACGCTGATGTTCTCGCAGGTGATGTCGAACGTGGGCGCCACCGTGATGATGGTGCCCATCGCCATCAGCGTGGCCGTGGCCACCGGCGGCAACCCCTCGGCCTATGCGTTGATCGTGGCCGTATCCTCGTCCAACACCTTCCTGCTCAGCTCCGGCCACCCCGCCCTGATGATGGTCGCCGGCCCCGGTGGCTACCGCGCCAAGGACTTCCTCCGCGTCGGCCTGCCGCTCACTACGCTGGTGCTCGTGATCACCTTGGTGGCGATCAACTTGCTGTACCACTGATCGCTCGGCGCACGCTTCAGCCTTCGAGATAAACCTCACCGTCGTCGACCCGCAACGGTACGGCGCGGAGATGCTCGCCACGACAGGGGCCGCCTACGCAAAGGCCGTCGCTTTCGTTGAACGACGCACCGTGGGCAGCACAGATCAGCAGGTTATCCTTGATGAGGAACTTGCCCGGCGCCCAGTCCAGGCGGCGGCCCGCATGCGGACAGATATTGAGATAGGCACGCACTGCGTCATCGCGACGCAGCACGATCACACTCTCCTCGCCATCACGCAGCACGGCATCGACGGCAATCGCGCCGCCATCGGGAATATCGTCCAGCCGGCATAGCGCCTGGTCGGGGGTAGCTGCATCCATCGGCACTTGCCTCTTTGGCCCTAAGGCCCCATCGTTACGCCTGTAAGTCCTTGATTTTACCACACGGATTTTTAACACATGCGCTTTTCGATGCCCATGCCACGTCGTCCCCGTCATCCGCTGGTTCGTGCCCTGTCGCTCGTTGTCGGGCTCGCCCTGGTCGGTGTGCTGCTGGTGTTCGGCCTGGTCGTTGCGGGTGTACTGCTAATCGGCGGCAGCCTGGTGTTCGCTTTGCGCCAGTGGTCTCGTAGCCGCCCGCCAGCGTCCGTGGCCGGTCGCCCGCACCAGCCCGAGGTCATCGAGGGTGACTTCGTGGTGCTGAACCAGAGTCGCCACGCGGTGCGCTGAGCACCGTCGATCCGGCTTCAAGCGTGATGCTTGATCGGACGGGCAAACGCCATGCGCGTTGCCCTGGGTGTTCGGCTCACCGTAGTTCTGCGCAAGATCCGGATGGCCACCGGCCCCGACCGCGACTAGCCTGAGGCCATTCGTCTTGCGGATGCCGCCATGACTATACGCAGCGCCACCGATACCGCCTTGGAACATGTCCGCTCACTGGTGGAGCGAGCCGACGAGGCCCCGACCCTGCAAGCGCTGGCCGACGCGGCCAAGCTCAGTCCCACGCATTTGCAGCGCGCCTTCCGGCGTCGCTACGGCATGAGTCCCGCCGAATATCACCGTGCGCGCCGCTTCGGCCAGCTCAAGGCGGCCCTGCGCAATGGCGCCGCGGTAACGGACGCCGTGTATGACGCCGGCTTCGGTTCGGGCAGCCGCGTCTACGAGCACAGCGACCGCTTGCTCGGCATGACCCCGGCCAGCTACCGCGCAGGTGGTGCCGGCGCCGATATCCGCTACACCACCACCGACACGCCACTGGGCCGCTTGCTGGTAGCCACCACGGCGCGAGGCATCTGCTCCGTCACGCTCGGTGACGACGATGCGGAACTGGAATCCCGCCTCGCTGCGGAATTTCCCCAGGCCACGCACCAGCGCGTCGATGCCGGCCGCGAGGAATGGCTGGATGCGGTCATCGGGCACATTGCCAGCGAGCTGGGCTGGAGCGATGCCGAGGCACCCGAACTGCCGCCGCTCGATGTCGCCGCAACCGCCTTCCAGTGGCGGGTATGGGACGCGTTGACGCGCATACCCAGCGGCACCACCAAGAGCTATGGTGAACTGGCCGCCGAGCTGGGCATGCCCAAGGCGGCGCGCGCTATCGGCCGTGCCTGTGGCAGCAATCGCCTTGCCCTGATCGTGCCGTGTCACCGCATCGTGCGCGAGGACGGCTCGCTGGGCGGCTGGCGCTGGGGGGTGGAGCGAAAGCGCGAGCTGCTGGCTGGCGAGCAGCGGGACGAGAACCATCACACGCGACATACAGCCGCCGCGTAATCACAGGCGACTTGAGCGCATCTCAAATCAGCCTTGTATAGGTCTCGCTTCTGCCCGCGTCCCGACCGGCCTATGTTATGAGCCCTGTACACTATGGCTTGCATCCACCCCCGCGATGCCTCCTCCCGTTCCGTGCCCATGACTGACTCCGCCATGACATCCGCCGCTGCTGCGGCGCCTGCCTCTGTTGCCGACACGCGCGTTTTCGTGCCACTGGCGCTGTTTGCGCTCTACATCATTTGGGGCTCGACCTACCTCGGCATCCGGTTCGCGCTGGAAAGTTATCCGCCCTTCCTGCTGGCGGGCGTGCGTTTCCTCGGTGCGGGCGTGGCCTTGTTTGCGTTCCTGCGTCTGCGCGGCATGAAAGCGCCGACACCGCGCCAATGGCGCAATGCGGCCTTCACGGGCGTGCTGCTGCTTGGCTTCGGCAACGGACTGGTTTGCTTTGCCGAGCAACGCGTGAGTTCGGGCATTGCCGCCGTGGCAGTAGCAAGCATGCCGCTGTTTGCCGCGATGTTCGCCGGCATGTATGGCGAATGGCCCTCGCGGCGGGAAACGCTCGGACTGGTGATCGGCTTCGTCGGTGTGATCGTGCTTAACCTCGGCAGCGGTCTGGCCGGTTCGCGCATCGGTGCCATCGCCTTGCTGGTGGCCGCGATGAGCTGGGCCTTTGGCTCGGTCTGGAGCCGCCGCCAGGACATGCCTGCCGGTCCCATGAATACCGCGGCGCAGATGCTGTGCGCCAGCGTCGCGTTGCTGCTGGTGGGTTTTGGCAGCGGCGAACATCTGCCCGCACATCCCACCCTGCGCGCTACCGCGGCGGTGGTCTACCTCGCCGTATTCGGGTCGATCATCGCGTTCAGTGCTTATCTCTACGTACTCAAGCATGCCCGCCCGGCTCTGGC
>DASXND010000114.1:0-2638 GCA_036495265.1 Dyella sp. | reverse complement strand
TCGACACGCCGCAGGTCCAGGCTCGCATCCAGCATCCAGCTGCCGTCGCTTTCCTGCACGAAGGATGGGTCGCCGCTTTCGTCATCGGGAAATTCACCGGCAATCACTTCAAGCACATCGGTGGGCGTCACCAGCCCAAGCACGCTGCCGTACTCATCCACCACCAATGCCACCTGCAGCGGCGAGCGGCGGAACTCTTCGATCAGGCGCAGTACGCTGAGCGACTCCAGCACCGTGAGCGGTTTGCGCACGACGTTGTCGACGTCGATCTGCCCGTGTTCGAGCAGGCTCGCCAGCAGATCGCGCGAGGAGGCCACGCCGACCAGCTGGTCGAGATCGTCACCCGCCACCGGCAGCCAGGCATGATTGGAAGACGTGACTTCGGCGCGCAATTGCTCGGCGCTTTCGCGCGGATCGATCCAGTTGATCTCGGGGCGCGGCGTCATGATGGAACGCACCGGTCGGTGCGCCAGGTCCAGCACGCCCTGCACCATCGCCAGCTCGTCCTTGCCGAACATGGCCGCGCTGCCGTCCGTGGCTACGGCAGCGGTCTTCGAGGTGTCCTTTTCATCGTCGCCGCCCAGTAGGTTCAACACCGCCATCGCGGTGCGGTCACGCAAGGTACGCGCGCTGCTGAACAGACTGCGCCGGCGATTGCGACGCATGGTCTGGTTGAACACCTCGATCAAGATCGAGAAACCGATGGCCGCGTACAAATAGCCCTTCGGAATATGGAAGCCAAAGGCCTCGGCGACCAGGCTGAAACCGATCATCAGCAGGAACGACAGGCACAGGATCACCACCGTCGGCCGCGCGTTGACGAAGTTGGTCAGCGGCTTGCTCGCGCTGATCATCAGGATCATCGCAATCACCACCGCGACCATCATCACCGACAGGTGATCGACCATACCGACGGCGGTAATCACCGAGTCGAGCGAGAACACCGCATCGAGCGCCACGATTTGCGCGACCACCAGCCAGAATCGGGCCGGCACACGCTTGGCGGCATCGTGGTCGTCATCCGCCTCCAGCCGCTCGTGCAGCTCCACGGTGGCTTTGAACAGCAGGAAGGCGCCGCCTAGCAAGAGGATGATGTCGCGCCAAGAAAACGAGATGCCTTGCCAGGCAATGATGGGCGCGGTGAGTTTCACCAGCCACGACATCGCACCCAGCAGCGCCAGGCGCATGACCAGGGCCAGCGAGAGGCCGAGCACGCGGGCCTTGTCGC
The DNA here is from genome assembly GCA_036495265.1 of Dyella sp. Lineage (GTDB taxonomy): Bacteria > Pseudomonadota > Gammaproteobacteria > Xanthomonadales > Rhodanobacteraceae > Dyella. The sequence continues at coordinate 1,410 of DASXND010000114.1, read as the reverse complement.
GCTCCCGTGCCGGCAGCTTGTCGGCGAGGATCGCAATGAAAACGAGATTGTCGATACCGAGCACGATCTCCAGCACCACCAGGGTGAGGAGACCGGCCCAGGCAGTAGGGTCGGCCAGCCAGTCGAAAGCGAACATGGGTCGGCACCGAAGCGCCAGTTTCCTCCTTGGAACGTGTTGCAACTATACAGGGCGACTTCGTGAACGCTGCGCAAGCCCCCGTGCCAAAGGGCAGGATTGCGCCCGTCCGGCGGCAGGGGCTAGCGTGGGGACGCCAGATGACGAGCGCGTTGCGTCCTGGCGAAAACCATCTGGACGCTCGCCCGCAGGACCCACCATCGATGGATGCGAACCATCCGAACTACGCTCCCCTTTCGCCACCTGCTCCCGCTCTTACCGCCCTGGCCCCCGGCGTCTGGTATGCCCTTGGCCTGATCGCACTGTACTTTGCGCTGCAGCTCACCGTTGCCGCCGTCATCGGACTCGCTGCGGGCCTTGTGAGCCTCGCGCAACACGGTGGCGATATCACCTCGATCATCGCCAGTGGACGCGCGTGGCTGGCCCATTCGGACGCGAGCGCCATCGCCGTCATCGCCACCCTGCTGGTAGCGGCCGCCGTGATCCTGCATCTGGCGCGCCGCTGGTGGCCAGAGCTTTGGGCCAAGGCCGAACTACCCGGTTTCGGCTTTGCCATGTCCAAACAGCCGGCCATGTACCTGCTTGCGCTGATACTTGGCCTGGCCACGCCCTTTGTCGGCGGCATGTTGACGCAGTGGTTGGCGCAGGGCCACGAGGTCAGCCAGGACATCAAACAGCTCGGGGCGCATATCTCCCTGCCCTTGCGCATCCCTCTCGCCCTGCTGGTGGTGAGCATCGGCCCGCTGGTGGAAGAACTGTTGTTTCGCGGCGTGCTGCTGTCGTCGATCGCCCGCTACGTGGGACGTGGCTGGGCGATCGTGCTCACCGCCGTCTTCTTCGCCTGCGTTCACCTGCCCGACCTGTCTTTTCTCTGGTATGCGCTGCCCAACCTGGCCTTGTTGGGACTGTTGCTCGGCTGGCTAAGAGTGCAGTCGGGCTCGATCTGGCCGGCCGTGCTGGCGCACAGCATGAATAACCTGCTCGCCGTAGTGTCGTGGTTTGTGATGACGTCGAGCAGTTAGGTCGTCATCAACGAATGCGCACGCAGCAGGCGCGCGGTTTCGAAAATCGGCAGCCCCATGACGCCGGAGTGGCTGCCGTCGAGGTGTTCGATCAACTTCGCGCCGTGGCCCTGGATCGCGTACGCACCCGCCTTGCCGAACGCCTCGCCAGTAGCGATGTAGGCCTTGATGGTCGCGGCATCCAGCTCGGGCATGCGCACACGTGACACGCTGGTATCACTCCATTCCCCGGCGTGGCTGATCAGCCATACG
>DASXND010000113.1:0-8241 GCA_036495265.1 Dyella sp. | reverse complement strand
CCGCCAGGACAACAAGGACGATCCGCGTATCCAGAAGTTGGCGAAGGCGCTGAATAGTCCAGAGGTCAAGGCGTTCATCGAGCAGAAGTATCAGGGGGCGGTGTTGCCCGCATTTTGAGTGCAGGAGTTTCGCTGGCACGCAGCTTCTTGTAGGAGCACACCCTGTGCGCGATCACGGCGTCACCGCTCCGTAGCGCGCACAGGGTGCGCTCCTACATTTGGACCATCAGGCCCATATGCGGCGGTGAGAGGGCGCCACGCCCTACCCGGCCACGGCGATCTCCGGCTCCGCCGGAATCTCAAACACCTGCCGCAGATAGGCCACGTAGGCACTGTCCTCGCACATGTTCTTTCCGGGCGAATCACTCAATTTCGCCACCGGCTGGCCATTGCAGCGGATCATCTTGATGACGATCTGCAGTGCCTCCGGTCCCACGTCGTTGGTGAGATTCGTGCCCACGCCAAACGCCAGCTGGCAGCGTCCGTTGAAGTGGTGGTAGAGGCCCATCACCTTCGGGATATCCAGGCCGTCGCTGAACACCAGCACCTTGCTGCGGGGATCGACGCGGTTGGCACGGTAGTGCGCCAGCACGCGCTCGCCCCAGGCGAATGGCTCGCCGGAGTCGTGCCGCGTGCCATCGAAAAGTTTGCAGAAGTACATGTCGAAATCGCGCAGGAAGGCGCTCAGACCGTAAACGTCCGACAGCGCGATGCCCAGGTCGCCGCGATATTCCTTGGCCCAGGTCTCCAGTGCCGCAATCTGCGAATCGCGCAAGCGCGGTCCCAGCGCCTGATGCGCCTGCAGGTATTCGTGGGCCAGCGTGCCCAATGGCGTCAAGCCAAGCTTTCGGGCCAGAAAGACGTTACTGGTACCCGCCAGTTGCTGCCCAAGTCCATCACGTAGCGTCGTGACCACTTCTTCGTGCCACAGACGGGAGTAGCGACGGCGCGTACCGTAGTCGGCGATTCGGCAGGCCTGATAGCCCTCGGTGTCGCGCAGCAGCGAAATCTTCTCGCGCAATCGGCGCCTGCCTTCGGCGAGATCGAGCCCTGGCTGGGTGTTGCGGAAATACACTTCGTTGATGATGGCCAGCAGCGGCACTTCAAACAGGATCGTGTGCAGCCACGGGCCACGCAGGCGAATCTCAATCTCGCCGGGACGAGCTGCCACGGGATGGATCTCGACATACTTCGAGTTGAGCTGGAACAGTCCGAGGAAATCGACGAAATCGCTCTTGATAAAGCGCCAGCTGCGCAGGTAGTCCAACTCGTCGGTGGTGAAGCGAAGCGAACACAGCGCGTCGAGCTCGGCGCGAATCTCATCGATATACGGCACCAGGTTGACGCCGGGATTGCGGCACTTGAACTTGTACTCGACCTGCGCCGCCGGGTAGTGGTGCAGTACCACCTGCATCATGGAGAACTTGTAAAGGTCGGTGTCGAGCAGAGAGGTGACGATCATGAGTCGCTCAAGCGGCAAGGCGGCGCGCGAGGCGCGGCGGTAAGCTTGATTATCTCCGCCCAGGTACCTGCGAAGCGAGCGCGTTGTGGCTGCCAGAAAAATTAAAACCTCGGTAGTCAGGGGAGGGACTACCGAGGTTCTGTCAGGCCGGTCTCAAAAACAAAGAGGGGAAAAGGACCGACCCCCCAGTGGCACGATCTTGCTGCACCACTTCTTGTCGCCGTCACGGCGATACGATTCATTAGTGTGGTCGCTCCTGATCTAGTTCAAGAGCCTCCCTGGTTTCGTTCAGCTTCTGGCAAGCTGCGGCCGAAGGAGACGCTGGGAGCTCGCCCAAAGGGCGGTAGTGCACGCCCGAAGAAAAGATTAAATCATTGAACACAATCACTTCTTTCGTGCCAACGCGGCTCAAAGCCATGTCGAAATGCGGCCGCCACGGTGACCTATCCAGGCCCCGCGGTGATGCGTTTCGGCAGGTTCTACCATCCGCGGCACCTAGGACGGGAAATTCCATGACCTCGCTGTTGCGCCGGCTGTGCCTGCTAGCCTTGTGCCTATCCCTGCCCTTGCATGCGGCCGAGCTGAAGATCGATCTCGGCCACGGCGTACGGACTTACGACTCCGCGCAATTGCTCGCCCGCGATGACGCGCGCGCGATCAACATTCCGGATGACGTGGCGTTCAAGCGCCCCATGCGCTATCGCGCCGTTCCGCTCAAGGCCTTGCTGGAAGGCGTCTCGGCGCAGGATGCCCTGCTCTTCGTAGCCACCGATGGTTTTGCCGCCGAGATCCCCGCCGCGCTCATTCGCAACGCGCGTGGCGCCGAAGCGTGGCTGGCCGTTGAAGAGCCGACGCATCCGTGGCCGGCACTTGCCGAAGGCAAGGGCGATGCGGGGCCGTTTTACGTGGTGTGGACCGATCCGTCGTCGATGAAGATTGGCCCCGAGCAGTGGCCCTACCAGTTGGCGACCATCCGCCGGCTCGCGCCGGTGGCGGAGCGCTTCCCGGCCATTCGCCCCGATGCTGCACTGAAGCCGGATGGCACCGTGCAACGCGGCTTTGCGGTCTTCCAGCGCACCTGTTTCGCCTGCCATACGCTCAATGGCCAGGGGGATGCGCGGCTGGGCCCAGACCTCAACATTCCGCACAACCCGACCGAATACCTGCGCGGGGATCTGCTACGCGCCTATATCCGCGATCCGCAATCGCTGCGCCAATGGCCGCAGGCCCGCATGCCCGGTTTTGACCGGCAAGCCTTGTCCGATAGCGATATGGATGCGCTGCTTGCCTACCTGCATCACATGTCCGGCCGCAAAGTAGACCATAAACCGTGAACTCGGCGCGCCATCGAAGCGCGCGCCCACGATGCGTCCGGCATCATCCTTGACCGTAGGTTTATCCGGTGCCGCCGCATCGAGCCACTGCTGCAGCACTTTTTCGCGTTGAGCCGGCGCAAGCCGCGAAAGCTCGCGCACGCTGGCATAGAACGCCGGCCACTGCTGCTCGGCCTGGGCGAACATCACGGCGAACGCTGGCGTCCAACGGTCATAGAGCCCGAAAGGCAGTAATCGCGCGTTGTTGATCGGCGCCGCCACCCACGAGTCGTAGCTATGCTCGTTCGGCCACTCGCGTTCACGCCATTGCGCGTAGCGGATGCGAAAGACCTCGATCTCATCCGCCTTGCCGACGGCAAGGGCGGGTTCGTCGACGCCGCTCGCATAAAGCGTCTTCAGGCGGTCGCGCAGATCGAGCACGAGCCGCGTGAAGCCGTCGTCCATCGCCTTGGCATGATCGTCCTGGGGCGGTAGTCCGCGTGAACGTCGCCATTCGCGCAAGCCCTCCTCCTGCACGAACGTGGCGAAGGATTCGTTGAACGCGCTGTCATCCTTCACATAAAGCAGTTGATGCGCGAGCTCGTGGAAGATGGTTCCGGCCAGTTCGTCGTCGTCCCAACGCATCATGCTGCTGAGGATCGAGTCGGCAAACCAGCCCAGGGTGGAATACGCACTGACGCCACTGACGTAGACATCGTTCCCCTGCGCCTCCAGCCGCGCCGCTTCGGCCTTGGCTTTGTCACGCTCGAAATAGCCCCGGTACGCCACGCAACCGGCAATCAAAAAGCAATGCTGCACGGGTGCAATGGAATAGCGCGGCGTGGCGAAGACGTTCCACACCACATAGGGCCGATCGAGCTTGACGTAGCTGGTATAGCTGCGGTTATCAGGCAATCCGAGATGCTCGGAGGCGAATCGCCGCGCTTGCTGCGACAACTCCAGCCGCCGCTTCACGGCCGGATCGGTGGCGGGGTCATCCAGCACCTTGGCGACCGGTTCCCGGTGCATCACCAAGGCGCCCTGCCCGCCCGCCACATGGGCGTAGTACCCCATCGTGCTGCAGGCGGAAAGCACAAAGCCCACCGCCAGAACGACGATGGGCCCAAGTATTGGTCTGGCAAGCGGCACCAAGGTGAACAACCTCATGCCGCCATTGTGCACTGACTTCAGTGGCCGTTGCCGCCGTGGCCAGCGTGCCCGCCACTCCCGCCGTGGCCGCCGTAGTGACCGTACCCGCCATGGCCGTAGTACCCGCCGTGGCCGTAGTAGCCCCCGCCGTACCAGCCACCAATGCCGACAGACACCGCCGGTCCGTAGCAACAACCGTAATAGCCGTAGTAACCCGGGTAGTAATAACCCGGGTAGCCGCCGCTATAGACCACAGCGGAACCGTAGTAGGCATCGCCGCCATACGCGCCGCCAGGACGAACGTAGTTGTAACCCGGGTCGTAGTAACAGCCGGAAATCGCCAAGGTGGCGGCCACCAGGGCGATGCCGGCAAGCATGCGTTTCATGACCGAAGCCTCAGGGGTGGGTAGCTCTACGCTAGACCCCAATGGCTAAGTGCCCACTGAATGCAGATGACCTGAACGAAGAATATTTTCCCGCGCCAAAGCATGCCCGCCAGCGCCTCAGAATCGCGGCTGCGCGAGCTGTCCGAGGAAGTGCGGCAACACGTCGGGGCGAATCAGCAGGGTGAAGATCACACCGATCGCCGCTCCCCACAAATGGGCACTGTGATTGACATTACCGCCACCACGCCGGTCCATGTAGACCGAATACGCCACGTACAGCACCGCGTAGATGATGGCCGGCATGGGCAGCACCAGCACCACGATGCGTGACCATGGCGCGATCAGGATGTAGGAAAACAGCACCGCCGAAACCGCGCCCGAGGCGCCCAGGCTGCGGTAGTTGGGGTTGCGGCGGTTCTTCAGGTAAGTGGGCAGGATCGAAACCACCAGCGCCACGATATAGAACAGCGCGAAGCCCAAGGTGCCCAGGCTCGCCGTGTACAGGCCTTCCATCACGCGGCCAAAAAAGAACAGCGTGATCATGTTGAACAACAGATGGCTGCCGTCGGCATGAATCAGCCCATAGGTCACCAGCCGGTGGTACTCGCGATTGCGGGTGATGGCGGGCGGCCACAGGATCAGGTCGTTCATGAGGCGCGCGTTGTTGAACGCCATGAACGAGACGACGCAGGTGATGCCAATGATGATCAGGGTGATCATGCGGTGTTCCAGAAAGGCCGGTGGGCGGTGACAAAGACCACCATCTTGGCGGCGCGCTGAGCGCTTGTCGACTCCGCCCGGGGCGAAATTCCGCGCGCGCTGGGGCAATCCGGACTATGATTCGCGACTTTCACGCGTTCCCCCCGACGCCTGCAGACCACATCCATGTCGATCCGTTACCTGCATCTGGACGTCTTTGCCGCCGCTCCCGGCGGCGGCAACCATCTGGGCGTCGTTACCGACGCCAGCGGCTGGAGCGATGCCCGCATGCAAGCCTTCGCCCGCTGGACCAACCTGGTGGAAACCACCTTCCTGCTGCCACCCACGCAGCCGGATGCCAGCTACCGCGTGCGTATTTTCACGCCGCACAAGGAAATACCGTTTGCCGGTCACCCCAGCATCGGCAGCGCACACGCCGTGCTGCTGTGCGGTCTGGCCACCCCGGTCGACGGCGTGCTGTGGCAGGAATGCGGCGCCGGCGTACTGCCGATCCGGGTCGAGGGGAGCGGCGATTCACGCCAGTTGCTGCTGAAATCGCCCCACGCAACCGTCGACAAGATCGGCCGCGATGCCCACCCGCTGCTGCAGGGCGCACTGGCCGGCATCGCCCTGGGCACGTTACCGCCCGCCTATGTGGCCGGCGGCCGCCACTGGTGGTTGGCCGAATGCGCGGACGAGGACAGTCTGCGGCGCTGGCAGCCCGACCACGCGGCCATCGGCGCGCTGGCGCAGGCCACCGACAGTCTGGGCTTGTGCGTGTTCGCGCGCAGCTCGCAGCCGGACTACCAGTTGGTCGTGCGCGCCTTTCCCGCTGGTGTCGGCCTGGTGGAAGATCCCGCCTCCGGCGCAGCGAACGGCCTGATCGCCGCCTATATCGCCCATGCCGAGCCCGCGGGCCCGCTGGCTCGCGGTTACACGGTCAGCCAGGGCCGTGAGATCGGCCACGACGCCCGCCTGCTGGTGCGGATCGATGGCAAGACGGTGTGGATTGGTGGGCATACCAACACCATCATCGACGGCACCCTGCACTGGAACGGCCAGGATTGAACCCCAACGCGCAAATCTGGGTGGATGCAGACGCCTGCCCGGTGGCGATCAAGGAGATCCTGTTTCGCGCCGCGGAGCGCGAGCAGATTCCCGTCACCCTGGTCGCCAACCAATGGCTGCGCACGCCGTCCTCGCGCTTCATTCGATCCATCCAGGTGCCCGCCGGACTGGACGTCGCCGATAACGAAATCGTGCAAAACGTCAGCGCGGATGACCTGGTAGTGACGCAGGACATCCCGCTCGCAGCCCTGGTGATCGACAAGGGTGGCCTGGCCATCCATCCGCGCGGCGAACTGTATACCGTCGAGACCATCGCGCAGCGCCTGGGCATGCGCAACTTCATGGAAGAACTGCGCGGCGCAGGCGTCGATACCGGCGGTCCGGCGGCCTTTCATCCACGCGACAAGCAGGCATTCGCCAATCAGCTGGATCGCTGGCTTACCCGGCGACGTCAGGCGCGCTAGCGCCGGTTCGATATCCGGGCAAGGGCCAGGGATGGCCCGAGTGACAAACCGGCAGGAGTGCCGGTTTGCACAGCGCAAGCTGCCCGCAGGGCGAGGGCCAGGGATGGCCCGAGTGAAAAGCCTACGTAGTCGTAACCCCGTGATCGCGCTCAGGGTGCGCTCCTACAGCTTGCGCTCGTCCAGGTTCGCGCGACGTGCGGCTACTTCCGCCATGATCGACCAGTCGACGTCCTCGTCGCCGGCGGCAAGGGCTTCGAGCAGGCTGTCGCGCAGCAATCCCGCCAACGGTAGCGGCACGCGCATGGCGTCGGCGGCAGTCAAGGCCAGGCCGATGTCCTTGTAGCCCAGTGGCAGCGCAAACCCGGCCGGCTTATAGCTTTGTGCGGCAATCAGCTTGGCATAGCCCTGATAGGCCGGCGCGGCGAACAGCGTGCTGGTCATCACTTCCAGGAAATCGGCCCCGCTGACGCCGTGTGCGCGCGTCAGCGCGGACGCCTCGGCCATGCTCTCGATCGCTGCGCCGAGCATGAAATTCCCCGCGATCTTCACCACGTTCGCGCGCTCGGGCGCATCGCCGAGTGGCCAGATGCGGCTACCCATCGCTTCCAGCAAGGGGCGCACGCGTTCAATCACCGTCGGCTTGCCGGCAGCCAGGATATTCAGCTTGCCTGCCGCGGCCACATCGGGACGACCGAATACGGGCGCAGCGACATAATCGATCCCGCGCGCGGCGTGCTCATCAGCCAGCTCCTTCGCCAGCGCGACGGAAATGGTGGCGTGATTGACGTGCACCGTGCCCTGATCCATGCCATCGAGCAGGCCACCGGCAAGCATCACGTCGCGCACCGCCTGATCGTTGGCCAACATGCTGAACAACACCTCGCCCTGCGCCGCGCGATCCGCACTCTTGACCACCTTGGCACCCAGTGACGCCAGCGGCTCGGTGGCTCCCGGCGAGCGGTTCCATACCGTCACCTCGTGACCCGCCTTGAGGAGGTTGCTGGCCATGGCACTGCCCATGGCACCAAGACCGATAAAGCCGACTTTCATGAGGAGCTCCTGCATTCAGCGCATTGAAGGAGTGAAGCATTTGCGGTGTTCAAGTCGTGCGAAACGGGTGCTCAAGCGACTTCACCGGCCGCCTGCCCGGAGGCCCACGCCCACTGGAAGTTGTAGCCACCCAGCCAGCCCGTGACATCCACCACTTCGCCAATAAAGAACAATCCGGGCACGAGTTTCGATTGCATGGTGGACGAAGAAAGACCGTCGGTATCGACGCCACCCAGGGTAACCTCCGCCGTGCGATAGCCCTCCGTGCCGCTGGCAACCATCGGCCAGTCGTGCAGCTGGGCGCCGATGTTCGCCAGCTCCGCCTCGCGGTACTGGCGCATGGGGCGACTCTCGAACCACAGCTCGCACAGCCGCTGCGCCAGACGTCGGGGCAACAGATCGGCCAGCACATTCTTCAACTCAGCGGCGGGGCGCGCGGCACGTTGGGATGCCAGCCACGCGCCGGCATCCTGCTCAGGCAGCAGGTCGATACGCAAGTCGTCGCCGGGTTGCCAGTACGACGAAATCTGCAGGATCGCCGGCCCGCTGATGCCGCGATGGGTAAACAGCATGCCGGCGCGGAACGACCGCTTGCCCACGCGTGCGTCAACCACGGGCAAGGCCACGCCGGCGAGATCCTGATAGCGCTC
>DASXND010000112.1:0-6272 GCA_036495265.1 Dyella sp. | reverse complement strand
GCGCCATCGACGGTGACGTGGTGGCGGATTTTTTCCAGTACACCATCGCATAAGGTCGCCAGCATCTCTTCGGCATCGGCGAGCGGCATGGGGTATTCGAATTCCGCACGTTCGATGCCCAGCTGCGCCGACTTGATATTGAGCCAGGCCTGTTCGCCAGAACGGCGCACACGCACCGAAGCCCTCGCGGTGCCATCGCGCAATGCCTGCGCGCCGACGAGATAACCCTGTGCGATGCGTTCGCTGCGTTCAGCGGCCACACGCCAGCTATCGTCGCTGAGGAGGAATTTGCGTTCGATCTCGATGCCCATGGTGTGCGTCACCTGTCTGAGTTTGAGGGAGATGGAGGCGAAACCTGGCGCGAGCTGCACGCCACGTCCTCGAGGTCGGACTAGCGCTCGAACAGTGCAATCGATTCCACGTGGGCGGTATGCGGGAACATATCCATCACGCCCGCCGCACTCAAGCGAAAACCGTGTTTTTCCACCAGGATGCCGGCATCACGCGCCAGCGAGCCCGGGTGACATGAAACGTAGACGATGCGGTGGGTGTCCTTGTGCGGCAAGTATTCCAGCACCTTGTCGGCACCCGCACGCGGCGGATCGAGCAGCAGTTTGTCCCACGATTGTTTTGCCCAAGGCGTGTGGCGCTGATCCTCGAACAGATTGGCGACCTCGAAACGGGCATGCGTGATGCCGTTGCGCGCGGCATTTTCCGCGGCGCGCTCGACCAGGCCGTGTTCGCCTTCGACGCCTACGACTTCGGCGACGCGGCGCGCGATCGGCAAGCTGAAGTTGCCCAGGCCGCAGAACAGGTCGAGCACGCGGTCGTTCGGTTGCGGATCGAGCAGCTCCATGGTGCGGGCCATCATGCGTCGATTCATGCCGGCATTGACCTGCACGAAGTCGAGCGGACGAAATTCCAGCTCTACATCGTCGAACGCCGCATCGTCACTGGGAATGCGAAACGCCAGTCGCGGGTGTTCCGGCCACAGCGGGTGCACGCTGCTGACGCCGCCCGGCTGCAGGTAGATGGCAAAACCATGCTGCTTGCCAAACTCAACCAGGGCAGCCTGATCGCGCTCGCTCAGCGCAGACATGTGGCGGAACACCAACGCCACGGTGTCGTCGCCCGCCGCGAACTCAATCTGCGGGATCTCGGTGGCCGCATCCATGCCACCGACCAGGTCGGCCAGCAAGCCGATCTTCGGTCCTAGCGCCGGATGCACCACTTCGCATTGACTGATATCGGCCACGAAACGCGGGTTGCTCTCCTCACGGAAACCCACCAGCACGCGTCCCTTCTTGGCCACCTGACGCACGGACAGGCGGCCCTTGCGGCGATAGCCCCAGGCCTCGTCGGTCAGCGGCGGCAGCCACAGCGCAGGACTTACCTTGCCGATGCGCTCGAAGTTGTCCTTCAGCACACGCTGTTTCACTTCAATCTGCGATGCGGCATCCAGGTGCTGTAGCGAACAGCCGCCGCACTGGCCGAAATGGCGACAGCGCGGCTCGACCCGATGCGGGGACCGTTGCAGCAATTCGACGACCTCGGCCTCGTCGTAATGGCGATGACGTTTGCGGATGCGCAGCAGGACGTCTTCGCCGAGCAAGGCACCGCTGACAAAGACGGCCTTGCCGTCGATGCGGGTAACGCCCTTGCCGTCGTGGCTGAGGTCGGTGATGGTGGCTTGGAATTCTTTCATCGTTATCTGGCGTCTTCCGGAAACGCACGCGCCCGGATGATGGGGTGCGCTGGTCTATTTAAAATGGATGTCACCGGCTCTGTTTGCCCACAGATGCGTGCTGCGACGGCGAAGGCAGGCTGGCTGCCTGTCGAGACGGCGCGGTGCGGAGCTGTGGGCAAACAGAGCCGGCCCTTCGGGTGATGTCCTGAAAGCCCGCAGGCCGCGGTGCGCGACTTGCCCAGGCAGCCAGCCTGGGCTGCGCCACGCTCCACACCCTGCGGGCTTTCAGGACATCATGCCAGCCATTTTAAATAGACCAGCGCACCCCTGGGACCCGGGCGCGGTCATCGGGTAAGGGGTTTTTGAGGGGGCGAAAGCCTATTTCTGCTTCCAGGCGCCCGAGGCATCCTGATAATACCAGCCCGCGCGGGCGCGCTCGATCCAACGCTTGGCGAAGGTGGCGCGAATCTGCGCCTCCCACTCCGGATGGTTGTTCGCATTGGCCACCTCGCGGTAGAGCGCGTTGCGGTCGCGATTCTCGTCCGCCACGGTGGCATTCACCGCAGCGCGCTGGTCCAGCGGCAGCTTGGCCGCATCGCGCACGGCGACCAGACCGTCCTTGGTGAAGCCGACCGCGCCACTGTTCAACAAGGGTGAGAGGGTCTCGCGAAAGCGCTGCCGCATGCGATCGTGGATGGCCTCGGTGGTCGCCGTCTCGATACGGATATTCGGGGTATCGGCCGCATAGGCCGCCGGAATCAGCAGGTCGAGCAGCATGGCCGCCGGCTGATGGTCGTTCCTGGCCGGCTGTGGGCTCGTGGAAGCCGGTGCCGGCGCCGGGGCATTGCTGTCCAGCACCGTGCCAATGAACTGATCCGCCGCCTTCTGCGCGGCCGCCTCCGGAAAATAGACGTTGATGGTGACGCACCCCACCAGGGCCACCAGCAAGGTGGTCAGCAATCCATAGACAAGCTTGCGCATGATCGACTCCTTCGGGGATGGGGTGTTCAACGAACCTCCGGCGGGGTGCCTTCCGTAGCCGCCTTCAGGCGGCTTACCAGGGTGGGCCAGTCCACCTGGGTCTGGTGGCCGACGATGCGCAGGTGCGGCAAGCCGCTACCTTCCAGAATAGTGTAGCCATCCGCATCATTGTCGAGACCGCCCATACGACATACGGAACCCTGCAACACGCAGCTTAGGCCGATCCGCTTATAGCCAAAAGTCTTGAACAGCTTCAACACGGCACCCTGCAGCCCGGAGGCCACACCGCCGCCGCCGAACGTGGTGAGGTTGTTCACGGCACGCTGGCTGATGCGGCCGCCGCTTCCCGCCAGCAAGTTGGCCTTGAAGGCGACCGGATTCCAGTTGACCAGGCGCAACTCGTCGATCGAGCCGTCCATGCGACCGGTGATGCTGCCGAAATCGAACACACTGGTCATCAGCGCCATATCCAGCTGCCGTAACTGGATATTGGCCGACAGCACGGGGCTGGGGCCGAACGGCCCTTGCAGCGACATCCGTGTAACACTGACGAAGCCGTCGAACGCATTGATCGTCAGGCCGCCCTCCATCTCAAATCGGTCGTCGACCCAACGCAGTCCCGGAATGGCGCCACCGAGGGTGCCCTGGAACTCGCGCCAACCCATCGCACGCGAGAAAGCGGCCATGTCGATACCGGCAAAGGTGAGCGATGTCTCCAGTCGACGCCCCTTCGCGGCGGCGGGACGCCATTCGAGGTCACTGACGCGAACCTTGCCGTTGAGCACGGGCACTTCCAGCGCGCGCTGCAGGCTCAAGGCGCCCGCCCGGCTCTGCCAGCGCGACTGCGCAGGGCCATTGACCATGCGGTAAACCTGCAGGCCCTGCCAGTTCAAGGTGGTAGTGGGACGTTCGCCGTCGGCGGCCCAATCGATACCGCCACGCAGGCCCTTGATCGACAAGCGCCCTTCGCTATCGGCCAGCTCCAGCCCATCCGTGTCGAAGGCGAAACTACGCAGTCCCGATGCGTCGAGGTCGAGGCTGCCGGCAAGCTGGCCATCGATGCGGACGTCGCGCATACCCAGGGTGGTGAGCCACGCCTGTCCATAACGCTGGTAAGCCGCGGGGAAACGCGCCTGCAGTTTGTCGAGCTTGAGCTTCTGCACTTCACCCTTGGCGTTGAACGCCAACACGCCATCGAACTGCAGTGCATCGGCATCCGCCACGCGCAGACGCGTGAAGTCCACCGCCCCGTTGTGCGTCGTGGCCGTCAGACTCACCTGGACGGGATGATCGGGTAGTCGTGCGAAGATCGGTCCGAGCAGCAGTTCGCCGCCACGCATGCTGGCATCGAGATCGATACGCGATGGCGTACTGGTGGTATCGATATTCAAACGACCATTGCCGTTGATGCCTTGCCCTGCCACCGTGCCGCTGGCCGTATCGAAGCCTGCCGCGCTGAGCGCAAATTGGCCTGACGCCTGGACACCCTTGTTCGCCAGGTCCAGCGCCATGTCGGCATCAAGCTTGCCGGCCGTGGCACGCCCTGACCAAATGGTGCTCAACAAGCCTTGCAGCCACGCAGCCGGCAATCCCTTGAGGCTGATCTGCGCATGCGTGGGCTGATCCAGCGGCAAGGCCATGCTGGCTTGCGCGGCGGCTTGGCTGATATCCACTTCAAGCGTGTTCGCCGCCTCGTCCACCACCATGGCGACCTTGGCATTGCTCAAGGCAGCACCCGGCGCTCCCACCAGTTGCATGGTCCCGTTGAACAACCAGCGCATATGCGCATCACGCTGCAAGGTCCCCTGCAGATCCGCCGCGACGCGCCGCCAGCCCATGCTCGGCACGTCGACCTTGGCGGCACGCAGTTTGAGCTTCAGACCGCCCTCGCCGTCCTCGCCGACCAGGGCTTGAACCTCCTGCAGCTTGAGCCCGGGCAGGCTCACCGTCTTGGCGCCCAGGGCGATTTCCGCCCGCGCTGGCAGCACGAGACCGACCCAGAGAAGGATGCCGAAACGGAGCAGCAGGTGGCTTGATGTGCGGCGCATGAGGCGCCATTCTGCCAAAATCAGCTGAACGACACGGACTAGTCATGCTCAACACGCTTCCCAGCGACGTTTTACGTGCCTCCGCGGCCCCCGAAACCGCGCGCGCCCTGGTAGCCGACGACGATCCAGCCAGCCGGCTGTTCCTCGTCGAAGCCTTGCGCAGCCTCGGTCTTGAGGCCCGCGCCTGCAACGACGGCTTGGCCGCCATCGCCCTGGCCCACGACGAGACCTTTGATCTGCTGTTGCTGGACTGCCGCATGCCGGGGGCGGGGGCCGAGCAGGTTTTGGCTGCCCTACGCCAGGATCCTGATGCGCGTTCGAGCGATTGCACGGCGGTAGCGACCAGCGCGGAAATGGATCTGGCCGAGCGCCAGCGCCTGTTGGCGGCCGAGTTCAGCGAAGTGCTGCTGAAACCCTGCAACCTGGCTGATCTGCGGCGGATTCTCGGCTTGGTGCAGGCAGGCGCTGCCGCGCTGCCGCTGCTTGACGACGCGCAGGCCATCGCCACCATGGGTGACGCCGATGTCGTCAACGCCATGCGCACGCTGCTGCGTGTCGAACTGGTGAGCCTCTACCAGGATCTCGACATGCTGCGCGGTGATCCTGAGGCGTTTGCGGAGCGACTGCATCGCCTGCGCTCGTCCTGCGGCTTCTGCGGTGCGGCGGCGCTCGCCACGCAGGCCACCTTGTTGCAGCGACATCTCAAGCTGGGCCACTCCGGTTCACTGGCACCGCTGTCGCGCTTCAGCAAAGCGTTGCTGGCCACGATCGAGGCCTTGGCGGGTATCGCCGCCTAGCGTCGCGACATGGCCGCAGCGAGCACGTGCCAGGCGCGTAGCTCACCACCGCCGAGATGGAAGCGGATCACCTCGCGCATCATCACGCGCAAGGCGGACAAACCCGCCGCGTCGGGCATCTGATCCTGTGCCAGGGCCAACAAGTCGCTGCCACGCAGGGCATGGGCGGTGTCTGGCCGACATCGGGACGGCCCCACTTCGGCGGTGTAGCGATAGAGTTGGGCCGGCTCCAGCGGCTCGCCCGACTCGGCGTCCGCCGCCAGTTGCAGGCCGTAACCCACCGCCTCCAGCAGGTCGCGTTCGAAGCGGCGCAGTGCCCACGCCAGGGGCTCCGTCGTCGCAAGGCGCGGCAACGTTCGAGCATAGGCCTCGAACAGTTCAGGCTGTGGATCCTGGCGACCGGTGAGGCGAACCACCAGCTCGTTGAGATAGAGCCCGGCCAATCCTGCATCGCCGACCAGGCGCAATGGCACGCCGATATTTTCCGCGCCCTGCAAGGTCGCCAGTTCGCCACGCAACAACAAATCCAGCACCAGCGGCTGGAATGGCTCAAGTTGGGCGCGCTGCAAACGGGCACGTTCGCGCCGCACACCACGCGCTACGACGCCGATGCGACCATGATCCTGGGTCAGGCATTCGAGCAGCATCGACGTCTCGCGGTAAGGCCGCGAATGCAGTACGTAGGCCGGCTGCTGCTCGATGCGCATGGATTGCCTAGGGACCAGATGCGGTTGACGAGGTCTCGTGAACGCCCAGGCA
>DASXND010000111.1:0-4861 GCA_036495265.1 Dyella sp. | reverse complement strand
CTCCTGGCGGAACGGCGCGGCGATAACGCATTTACTTTCACCTTGGCGTCCGGGGCAAGCCTTAAGCTGCCATTCGACGCCAGACCACGTGGAGCCAAGACCATGGACAAGCTAGACCCGAACACCACAGCCCTGGTGCTGATTGATCTGCAAAAAGGCATCGCCCCGTACGCCGCCGGCCCGCATACCTCGCAGGAGGTATTCGAACGCGGAGGCCGCCTGGCAGCCCGTTTCCGCGAACTGAAGGCCCCGGTGGCGCTGGTGCGCGTGGGCTGGTCCGCGGATGGCGGCGACGCTCCCCGCCAGCCTGTAGACGCTGCTCCGGCGGGCAAGGGCCCGCTGCCGGCCGACTGGTTGGATTTCGCCGAGCAGCTGGAAGTCGCCGATAGCGACATCCTCATCACCAAGCGTCAATGGGGTGCGTTCTACGGCACCGAGCTGGACCTGCAGCTGCGGCGCCGTGGCATCAAGCGGATCGTGTTGGCCGGCATCGCCACCAATATCGGCGTGGAATCCACCGCCCGCTTCGGCTGGGAACTGGGTTACGAGCTGGTTCTGGTTGAGGATGCGATGAGCTCGACCAGCGCAGAGCATCACCGCTTTGCGGTGGAGAACATTTTCCCGCGCTTGGGCTTGGTCCGGTCGACGGCGGATGTGTTGGGGGCGCTAGGCTGATCCCCTGGATGCGGCCGTCCCGGCGGCCGCATCTGCTCCTTCTCCCCAAGGAGCAGAAGGAGCAGATGCGGAGAAGGGGAGCACCCTGCACAGCGCGTGCGCATCGCCAGGACGTCAAATAACGGATCAAGCCGTAACCCGTCCTCTCAACCACCCCTTCAACACCTCATCCTCCGCCACCAACGGCTCCGCCGTCGCCCGCCGCTCCAGCATGGCCGCCAGCGCTGGTGGTACCTCCAGCGGGAAGCCGAGCAGCGGCTCCAGCACCGACTCGAACTTGGCAGGATGGGCCGTTGCCACGACTGCCCACGGGGCATGATCGTCCGGCAGGCCATCGAGCACTTGCATGGCCGTAGCGGTGTGCGGACAGAACAGCTCGTCGTGGCTCTTTGCGTGGCGGACGATGGTTTCCACAATGCGCTCGTCATCCACGCTGCTTGCGTGCAGCTCGGCACGCAGGTCGGCATCGTGGGGGAAGGTCCAGCGCAGGCGTTCAAAATTGCTGGGCGCGCCCACGTCCATCGCGTTCGCCAGGGTGGAGATGGCGGGGCGAGGCGAGTACGGGTCGCCTTCGAAGTAATCGCAGAGCGTCATGTTGGCATTGCAGGCGAGGTGGATCTCACCGATCGGCAAGCCCATTTCGCGCACCCATACGCAGGCCAGGGCATTGCCCAGGTTGCCGGTGGGCACGATAAAGCTCAGTGGCGTGCGGTGGCGATGCCACCAGCCCAGTGCGCTGTGCGCGTAATAGCTCATCTGCGGCAGCAGCCGGCCCAGGCTGATGCTATTGGCGGAGGACAGCGGCACCTGCGCTTGCAGGACTTCATCGTTGAGCGCCGACTTCACCATGCGCTGGCAGTCGTCGAAACTGCTGGCCACGCGCAGCGCATGCACGTTGTCGCCAAAGCAGCCCAGCTGATGAGCCTGGCGCGGTGACACGCGTCCGTCGGGGTAAAGAATCACCACGCGCACGCCGGGTTGGCGATGGAAGGCGGCGGCGACGGCAGCACCGGTGTCCCCGGAAGTCGCCACGAGAATGGTCAGCGGCGTCGAACCCGCCGGACGCAGGCGGCGAAAACACGCCGCCAGGAAGCGCGCGCCCACATCTTTGAAGGCCGCGCTGGGGCCATGGAAGAGTTCCAGCATCATGGCGCCCCGGCGGTGCGGCAATGGACGCAGTGGTACCTCGAAATTGAGCGCTTCGCGGCAAATCTCAGGCAGCGCATCGGACAGCACATGGCCGGCGAAAAATGGGCGGAGCAGGGTGACCGCGGTGTCGGCCAGTGATCCGTGCGCGTCGAAGTCCGCGGGATCGAGGCGTGGCAGCGCTTCGGGTACATACAGGCCGCCATCGGGCGCCAGGCCGGCGGCAATGACGTCGTCGATACGGGCGGCGTGACGGCCGCCGCGCGTGCTTCGGTAAAGCAACGGCTCACTCATGCCGCATGCTCCTCAATGAGATCCGCTGCCGGCCCGTTGATGGGTGAGACGAACGGGTCGCTGGCGAGACCGGCTTCGGCAAACGCGGCCACCATCGCCGACGCTGCGCGTTCGGCGTCTTCACGGCATTCATACCAGCCAAAGACGCTGGGGCCGCCGCCGGAGATGCTGGCGCCTAGCGCGTGATGATCCAGGGCCGCCTGCTTTACTTGAGCGAATGCCGGCACGAGGGGCGCGCGGCGCGGTTCCACCAGCACGTCCTTGAGTCCTTCGCGAACCAGGGCGGCATCACCGCGATGGCAGCCGACGAGCACCAGGGCGAGATTTCCCTGCTGGGCCACCACGTCGTGCAGCGCGAAGCCATCGGTCAGGACGGCCCGCGACTCACGCGTCTCCAGCACCACATGCGGGTGCACCAGCGCGCAATGCCAGGCGTCAGGTACCGGCAGGCGCAGCAGGCGCTCGCGCGTAGCCAGCACCAGGCCGCCCAGCAACATGGGGCCGAGGTTGTCACCATGGCGACTGCCGCTGGCTACGGTCTCGCCATCGAGCGCAAAGCCATACAGCGATTCGCGCGGCAGCGGCCGTTCGAGCAGCGCGTTGGCAGCGACCAGGGCGGCCACGCACGACGCGGCCGAGCCGCCCATGCCGGAACCGAGCGCGATGCCCTTGTACAGTTCCAGCTCAAAGCCATGGCGCAGCCCCAATGCCTTGCGCAACGAAAGCAGCGCCGCGCCAGCGGTGTTGCGGCTCGCATCCAGTGGCAGCCCGGTGACGCAACCATGGATGGCGCTGATGCGCACGGTCGGCTCGTCGATGCGTCGCACCACCGCGCGATCGCCGGTGCCAGCCACGCTGTGCCCCAGGATGTCGAAGCCCACCGCCACGTTGCCCACGCTGGCATACGCCATCGCCTGCGCACTCAGTGCGCGTTGCGGGGCTGGCATGGGGTCGACCAGTTGCGCATTCATGCCCGCACCTCCAGCGATTCGGCGATGCGCAGCAGGTCGGCGAACACGCCGGCGGCGGTGACCTCGGGCCCGGCGCCGGGGCCTTGCACCAGCATCGGGTTGTCGCGATAGCGGTGGGTGGTGAACTGCACGATGTTGTCGGTCAGTCGCGTATGCGCAAAGGGGTGCGCTGCCGGCAACACGGCGAGTCGCACGCGGGCGTGTCCATGCGCGTCGAGGCTGGCGACGTGGCGCAATACGCCGTTTTGCGCCCTGGCCTTGGCGAGCTGCGTGGCCATGGGCGCGTCGAGCAGCTCCAGCTGTTCCATCACGGCATCGGTCGACAGCACCGCGAGTTCAGGGGGTACCAGGCTTTCCACGTCCACATCCTCCAACGAGAGCAACCAGCCCGCCTCGCGCGCCAGGATGACCAGTTTGCGCGCCACATCCAGGCCAGACAAATCGTCGCGTGGATCAGGCTCGGTATAACCCAGCGCATGCGCTTCGCGCACCAAGGCGGAGAACGGGCGACTACCGTCGTAACGATGACATAGCCAGGCGAGGGTGCCGGAGAACATGCCTTCGACGGCGAGCAATTGGTCGCCCGTGTCGAGCAGGTCGCGCAGCGTCTGCACCACGGGCAGGCCGGCACACACCGTCGCTTCGTAGCGGAAGCGCGCGCCGACACCGCAGGCTGAGCGGATCGCCTGCAGCCGCCGCATCGGGCCGCTGCCCGCCAGTTTGTTCGGCGTCACCACATGCAGGCCGGCGGCCAGCCAGTCCGCATAGCGCGAGGCCACCGCATCGCTGGCGCTGCAATCGATCAGCAGTGCATGGCGGCCGTCGACGCCGCGTACGTGGGCGGCGAATTCGTCGAGATCGCTGGGGCGCCAGGTTTGCGCACTATCGTGGCGGCTATTGAGTTCCGGGTCGTCCGCATCCAGCCACATGCGGCGGCTGGCAGCGACGCCGCACAGTTTCAGTTCCAAACCGGCCCGCGCCAGGCGAGGCTGCGCGGTTCGCAGCTGCTCAAGCAGGGCGCTGCCGACACGGCCGGGTCCAATCAGGCCCACGGCGAGCACGCGTTGGCGTGCGGTGATCGTCGGCAGCGCCATGGCATGTGGCGGTAGCGACGGTTGTTCGGCAGATGGCGATGCAGCAAGGTTCACGGTGGCCTCCAGGTTGGGGCCCGTGCTCGCTGGCGGTCTCGGTGGTGGTCGCCGGCCCGCCTCATCGAGGGCGGGGCCGTTGCGTTGCGTACTTACTCGCGCACGGACTCCCACCCCGACCCGGTGGTAATAGTGGTCGTGGTGGTGGTGGCGATAGTCATGGCGCCCGCGCAAAGCCGCGTCTGGCCGGCGGGAGCCGGGCAGAAAACGATGCGTGCTGGTGCGGATAACGGCGACATGGACCTGACCTTAGGTCGATTGCTGCACCGCAGTCAACAGATACATATGAAACTTTGGGCGGCCACGCCGTGCGCGGTTATTCGCCCCGGCGCGACCCCGGCGGCTCGCCTTTCAGCCAGCAGACGATGGTCAGCAGGACGCAAAGCACGGCGGCATAGATAAGAAACAAGCCATTGCCGCGGTGCGGCTGAAGATAAGCGCCGCCGACAGCGAGCAGCACAAAAAAGGCGAGCATGACCACCCAGCCTTGCCAGGCGATGGGTAATCCCCAGCCCCAACCGTAGCGTTTGGCGGGAAACCAGTATTTCGGTTGCGACTCCAGGTCTGTTCTCAGGTTTGTCTCCATGGCAGCACCTCTTCCCGCAAAGCCTCAATCGCCCGGAACAG
>DASXND010000110.1:0-4229 GCA_036495265.1 Dyella sp. | reverse complement strand
AGCTTGAGCGGGCCATGCTCGATCACCGTCTCGCTGGACGCCGGCACCTTCAGTGACTCGATGCGCCGGAACAGGGCCGCAATGCGTGCGGCCAGCTGGTGCAGGCTGGTGTCCTTGCTGAGGTAGTCGTCGGCGCCCAGGCGCAGGCCGGAGATCACGTCGAAATCCGAATCGCGTGCCGTCAGGAAGATGATTGGGAGCGTCGACGATTTCGCGCGCAGTTCGCGGCACAGGTCGAAGCCGCCCTCCGGGTCGTCGCCCAGTCCGATGTCGATGATGACCAGCTCGGGCAAGCGCATCCCGAACGCGCTGGAGGCTTCCTGCCGCGAACCGTAGCCGCGCGTCTCGTAGCCGAAGCGGTTCAAGGCTTCGACGTAGTTTGCGCGGATCAGCGGCTCGTCTTCGACGATGGCGATACTGCGGCCCATGGCTAGCTCCAACATGACGATGGCGCGCAGCGTGAAGGGTGCGAGCCGGGCACGCAAGCCGGCAACGCCATCTGCCAGCAATTCGCCATGTGTGGTCGGTACACGGCCATCTTATGGCCGGGGTGCGAGGCGCATCGCGAGCGGCCGTCAGGTCACCGCCCGATCTTGCCCGCATCCTGCCATTTTCAGGCCTCCCGGCATGCTCCGGCCAGTAGCCGAATGGAGCTGTCAACGCAGGAGTCCGGAAACATGCGCCCCACTGGCGAACCACCCGTCGATCCCAACGCCGAACTGCAGGGCTTCGAGCCGCTGCGCGTGGTGCTGGCGCTGGGCGCACTCCTGCTCGGCCTGGTCATGAGCCTGCATTGAGCAGAGCAGCCATGAACGCCAACGGTCCGAACGATCGTTTCCTGTCAGTAGCCGTGGAAAGCATGCAGGCGGCCGGTGCGCAGGGATGCGCCCGCCGCCGGGGCCGATGAACCGGATCCTGGCTGGCAGCCCTTTAAGCGTTTCGTCCAACCCCCTGGGCTACGTTCCTCCCCCCGCTTCGGCGGGGTTTTTTTGGGGCCAGCTGAATGAAACCGGCTTTATCGGCCGGAATCGCCGGAATGGGGAACCAAACGCGAGAATTCCGGTCTGACCTTGCGGTGGCCACGGATTCTTGCCGTGGATTCGCGTCCACCGTGTGGTCTCCTCAAACGTCGTTCCGACGATACTTATCCCGGCGCTGTCTGCGCCGGGATTTTTCTTGTCTTGAAGAAACCCCGCCGGCCCTGTCTGCGCCGGGATTTTTCTTGCCTCGAAGGAACCACGCAAGCCGTGCGCGACCCGTTACGCGCCTACGGCGGCCAGGTTCTGGCGCATCGTCTCGATCACGCTGCGATAGTCGGGCGCATTGAAGATGGCGGAGCCGGCCACGAAGGTATCCGCGCCCGCGGCGGCGATCTCGCCGATATTGGCCGCGGTGACGCCACCGTCGATTTCCAGGCGAATGGCGCGGCCACTCTCGTCAATGCGGCGACGCACCTCACGCAGCTTGTCCAGCGCCGTGGGAATGAATTTCTGCCCACCAAAGCCCGGGTTGACCGACATCAGCAGGATCAGGTCGAGCTTGTCCATCACATAGTCCAGCCAGCTCAGCGGTGTGGCCGGGTTGAACACCAGGCCCGCCTGGCAACCGGAATCCTTGATCAGGCCTAGCGTGCGATCGATATGCTCGCTCGCCTCGGGATGAAAGCTGATCAGGCTGGCGCCCGCCTTGGCGAAGTCCGGCACGATGCGATCGACCGGCTTCACCATCAGGTGCACGTCGATCGGCGCGGTGACGCCGTAATCGCGCAACGCCTTGAGCACCATCGGGCCCATGGTGAGATTGGGCACGTAATGGTTGTCCATCACGTCGAAGTGCACCCAGTCCGCGCCACTGGCCAGCGCCTTGGCGGTGTCCTCACCCAGCCGGGCGAAATCGGCGGAAAGGATGGAGGGTGCAATGACGTTGGCTTGCTTGCTCATGGTCGTTATTCCTGCGGTCGCGCACAGGGTGCGCTCCTACATGTAGTGGCAGAGTTTATTTGAACCGGGCTATTTGAACCCGCGTTCGGCCTTGATCCGCTCGTAGGCTGCGTTGATGTCGCTGGCACGCGACTCGGCCCGCTTGCGCATCTCTTCGGGCAGGTCGCCGAGGCGGTCCGGGTGATGTTCGGAGATCAGCTTGCGGTAGGCGCGCTTCACCCCGCGATCATCCACGCTGCGCGCGATGCCCAGCACGGTGTAGGGATCGGGGCCGTGCGTGGTGCGCTGGGGTGGTACGTAGCCACCGCCGCCGTGATTGCCGTAGCCACGCGAACCGCCCGTGGCGTTCCAGGCATAACCCTTCATGGCCATCAGCGCCATCAGCTCCATGTCGCTAATGCGCAGCGCGAACGCCAACTGGCGCAGGATCGCCATCTGCTCCGGTGGCGGGTTGCCTTCGGCCAGCACCGTTTCGATCACCACATCGAGTACCGGGAACGCATGGTCGCGACGCAGGCCGACCCAGCGGCGAAGCTCCTCGATGGCCGGTGTCACGTCGAACTCCGGCTGCTTGCCGGCGTTGAACGCGGTGATGGCCACCTTGCGCTGCTCCTGCTCCAGGCCCATACGCTGCATCAAGCGCTCGGCCACGGCGATTTCCGCCTCGGAGACACGTCCGTCGGACTTGGCCACGGCGCCGAGCAAGGCAAACAACGGGCTGACGTAGCCGCCGGCCTGAGGCGTCACCCGGCGCCGTTGGCCCTGGCGCAGGCTGTCGATGATGAAGCCGGTGATGGCGCCGACCACGGCGCCGGGCAAGCCATGGCCGAAGATCAGGCCGAACAGGGCCAACCACAGAGTCCAGGTGAAAGTCATGGGGTGCCTTGGGGTTGCGGCGTCTGCGCGCTGTACCAGCGCGCCAGTTCATCGAGATCCGCGTCGCTGATCGGGCCGATCGCGGCAAGCATCAGCGGCGCGTTGCGGCGGCCATCGCGGTATTGCTTGAGCGCCTCGCGCAGGTAGTCGAGCTTTTGTCCGGCCAGGTTGGGCGCACCGGGAACCTGCGCCATGCCCGTTTCGCCGTGACATGCCGCGCACAGTCCCAGGCGCGCGGGCCTGGCCGGTGCAGCAGCGAACGCAGGCCCCACGCCAGCTACGGCCAGCATGGCGGCGAGGACGATGCGCATGGACGCCAAGGCCGTCCCCGTCTTCCAAGGGTGCGGTACAGCGGCGGCGCGGGGCAACTGGAACATGCGAGCAAGCTCTGGGCCAAAGCGCGCGATTCTAGCAGCCAGCAGCCCCCCGCTCGGGCGACAGCGCGCCGCAGCTACACCTCCCGCACAGACGCCTGCGGCTACAATGTTGGGCTTGATCGCCGGCCCCTCATTCCAAGCCGGCACCTCGTTTCCGGTCCTGGGCGCCCAGGCCGGCCATCCAGGAGCGAAAGAACGTGCCCACCACCTTGCTGCAATCGAACCTGCCCGGCTTGGAGCTGATCCATCGCGGCAAAGTGCGCGACGTGTTCGCACTCTCAGAGAATCGGCTGCTGATCGTGGCCAGCGACCGCCTGTCGGCGTTCGACGTGGTGCTGCCCGACCCGATTCCAGGCAAGGGCGAGATGCTCACGCAGATCTCCAACTTCTGGTTCGGCAAGACCGAGCACCTGGTGCCCAACCACTTACTGCACACACCGCTGAGCGACGTGCTCCCGGCCGGTACCGACCTCAAGCTGTACGAAAAGCGCGCCGTGGTCACGCGCCGCCTGAAGCCGGTGCCGGTGGAGGCGATTGCGCGCGGCTATATCATCGGTTCGGGCTGGAAGGACTATCAGGCCACCGGCTCCCTGTGCGGCATCAAGCTGCCCGCCGGGCTGCAGCAGGCGCAGCAGTTGCCCGAACCCATCTTTACTCCATCGACCAAGGCCGCCGTCGGTGACCACGACGAGAACGTGAGCTTCGATGCGGTGGTGGCGGCGGTCGGGGCCGACCTCGCCGAGCAGGTGCGCGAGGCGACGCTGGCCATCTACAAGTGGGCCGCCGCTTATGCCGCTGAACGCGGCATCATCATTGCCGACACCAAGTTCGAGTTCGGTACCGACGAGCACGGCAAGCTCTACGTGATGGACGAGATGCTGACGCCGGATTCCTCGCGCTTCTGGCCAGCCGACCAGTACCGCGTGGGCATCAGCCCGCCGAGCTACGACAAGCAGTTCGTGCGCGACTACCTGGAGACGCTGGACTGGAACAAGCAGGCCCCCGGTCCGAACGTGCCTGCCCAGGTCATTGCCGG
>DASXND010000109.1:0-28090 GCA_036495265.1 Dyella sp. | reverse complement strand
GGCCCGTCCCGTGGCGGAAGTGCGGGGAGGCGGAACCGCCTCGGCCCAGACTTCTGCAAACCACGTCCCCGCTTTGGGTAGTAGAGCGAAGGAAAGGCTGGTGGCACGGGCCATGGCGCGAGTAGTATCGGCCCGCTGCATGGGGAACCGGGTTTGGACCGTTCGGACGGCGTCTGCGCGCTTGCGCGGTGGCGCCGCGTCCATGGATACCCCCGGCCGTGCGGCCTTGCCGCAGCATGTCATCCAGATGATTGGGTTGAGGGGAACGCCAGATGGATATCGCCGAACTGCTTGCCTTCTCGGTGAAGAACAAGGCCTCGGACTTGCACTTGTCCGCCGGCCTGCCGCCGATGATCCGCGTGGACGGCGACGTCCGCCGCATCAATATTCCGGCGCTTGAGCACAAGCAGGTGCACTCGCTGATCTACGACATCATGTCGGACAAGCAGCGCCGCGACTACGAAGAATTCCTCGAGGTCGACTTCTCGTTCGAGATTCCTGGCCTGGCCCGCTTCCGTGTCAACGCGTTCAACCAGAACCGTGGCGCCGGCGCGGTGTTCCGTACCATTCCTTCGGAAGTGCTCACCTTGGAGGACCTGGGCGCGCCGCCAGTCTTCCGCGACCTGATCGAGCAACCGCAGGGCCTGATCCTGGTGACCGGGCCCACCGGCTCGGGCAAGTCGACCACGCTGGCGGCGATGGTCGACCACATCAACAAGAACGAATACGGTCACATCCTCACCATCGAGGACCCGATCGAATTCGTGCATACCTCGCAGAAGTGCCTGGTCAACCAGCGCGAAGTCCATCGCGACACGCACGGCTTCAACGAAGCGCTGCGATCGGCACTGCGTGAAGACCCGGACTACGTGCTGGTCGGCGAGTTGCGCGACCTGGAAACCATCCGCCTGGCGCTGACCGCCGCGGAAACCGGTCACCTTGTGTTCGGTACCTTGCATACCAGTTCGGCCGCCAAGACCATCGACCGCATCATCGACGTGTTCCCGTCCGGCGAAAAGCCGATGGTGCGTTCCATGCTGTCCGAATCGCTGCGCGCGGTCATTTCGCAGACCTTGCTGAAGAAAGTGGGTGGCGGCCGTATTGCGGCGCACGAGATCATGGTGGGCATTCCCGCCATCCGTAACCTTATCCGCGAGGACAAGGTGGCGCAGATGTACTCGTCCATCCAGACGGGGCAGCAGTACGGCATGCAAACGCTCGACCAGAATCTGCAGGACCTGGTCAAGCGCGGTCAGGTGACTCGCCAGCAGGCGGGGAGCTACGCCCGCAACAAGGACATCTTCAAGTAAGCGGTTGGTCGTCGTGTTGAATCCAGAGGGTCCGTGCCATGAGTGATTTTGATTTCACCTCGTTCCTGAAGCTGATGGTGCACAAGAAGGCATCTGACCTGTTCATCACGGCCGGTGTCGCGCCCTCCATGAAGGTGCAGGGTCGCATCGTGCCGATCACGCAGAGTCCGTTGTCGCAGCAGCAATCGCGCGACATGGTGCTCAACGTGATGACGCCGTCGCAGCGCGAAGAGTTCGAGAAAACCCACGAGTGCCAGTTCGCGATCTCCGCGCAGGGCGTGGGCCGTTTCCGCGTGTCCTGCTTCTACCAGCGCAACTGCGTAGGCATGGTGCTGCGCCGGATCGATTCGAAGATCCCCACCATCGAGGAGCTGAGCCTGCCGCCGGTCATCAAGCAGTTGGCCATGACCAAGCGCGGCATCATCATCTTCGTCGGCGGTACCGGCACCGGTAAGTCCACCTCGCTGGCGTCGATGATCGGCTATCGCAACGCCAACTCGACCGGTCACATCATCACCATCGAGGACCCGATCGAATACGTGCACAAGCACGAAGGCTGCATCATCACGCAGCGCGAGCTGGGCATCGACACCGACAGCTGGGAGAACGCCCTAAAGAACACGCTGCGCCAGGCGCCCGATGTCATCATGATTGGCGAAGTGCGTACGCGCGAGACGATGGAGCACGCGATCAACTTCTCCGAGACGGGCCACTTGTGCCTGTGTACGCTGCATGCGAACAACGCGAACCAGGCGATGGACCGCATCCTGCACTTCTTCCCGGAAGACCGCCGCTCGCAGCTGTTTATGGACTTGTCGCTCAACCTCAAGGGCGTGGTCGCGCAGC
Source organism: Dyella sp. (assembly GCA_036495265.1). Taxonomy (GTDB): domain Bacteria; phylum Pseudomonadota; class Gammaproteobacteria; order Xanthomonadales; family Rhodanobacteraceae; genus Dyella. The sequence goes on along the minus strand of DASXND010000109.1, from coordinate 25,934 downwards.
AGCTGATCCCGACGCCGGACGGCAAGTCGCGACGCGTGGCAGTGGAAGTGCTGCTAGGCACGCCGCTGGTGCAGGACTACATCCGCCAGGGCGAGATCCACAAGCTCAAGGAAGTGATGAAGGAATCCACCAACCTGGGCATGAAGACCTTCGACCAAAGCCTGGTCGAGCTCTATCACGCCGGCGAGATCTCCTACGAGGATGCGTTGCGTCACGCCGACAGCTCCAACGAAGTGCGCCTGCGCATCAAGCTCGCGCAGGGCGGCGATGCGCACACCTTGTCGCAGGGCCTGGATGGCGTGGAGCTGGAAGAAACGAAGGACTCGCAGAACTTCGGCGGTGGCCTGCTGCGTCGCTGATTTCAGTCACCAGACGGCTGGCAAAAAAGAAGGAGCCCTCAGGGCTCCTTCTTCCTTTCAGCGACCGCCAGACACGGCGTGCGTGCGCTTACTTGGCAGTATCGCTAACCGTCAGGCCACTGGTATCGACGCTCTTGACGCCCTTCACTTTTTGGGCCACATGCGCGATCTTGGCTTTCTCTGCCGCACTGGTCGCCGTGCCCGTCACGGTTACCACACCGTCCATGGTGGCGACGGTAACATCCGTGCTGCTGACACCCTTGGTCGTCGCCAGTTCGGACTTCACCTTGGTAGTGATCCAGGCATCAGCCGTCTTGTCGGGCACCGTCTGATTTTCCGACGACTTCTGCATAGCGGCATCCTGTGCGGCGACCTGCGCGAACGGCACGACCGAGAAGGCGGCAACCAGGCCAGCGGCGACCAAAGTCTTGCGAATGACGTTGTTGGTGCGCATGGGGAATCTCCTGTAGTGGGGAAGTGCTGTCCTTGAGACAGACGTCTGTCGCAGGTCGCGACATCCGTGGCACCTATCCAAACAGTGTCAACGTGAACCAAGCTCGGCTGATGTCCGAATCGGTTCAGTGCGTAATCACCGTTGCGAAGAAAACGTGTGCGCGACGTTGCGGCAACGTTCGCCGGATGGGTATGTAATGTGATGCGCGGCACATTATTGAAGGGCTTTTCCCGGCCGTAGCTGTCGGCAATATGACGTCCGCCAACGTGTACGTGCGGCTCGTCGCAATGCCGTTGCATGGGAGGCATGCCGCGCGTGGGATGGCTTGTGAAACCTCCGCGCATCCGGCACATTGCGCTGCGAAAACATTTGTCGCCAGGCTTGATTTCGGGGGGGATCATGGCCGAGTTGGAAGTTCGGGTGATATCCGAACGACGAGAAGGGTTGCTCATCGAATTGGGTCGCGTGGTCAGCGAGCATGGTCACGTGCTGCTGCGCCAGCGTCTGTTGCCTGATGCGCGCGGCGCGGGCCTGATCATGGTGTTGCGTGGACCCCAGGCCTCGCGATCGGCGCTGGAAGTCGCGCTGGGCGCCCACCCTCGGGTGCTGCATTTCGAATCGTCCCAAGGGGCAGTCGACAAGCGTTTCCCGCCGGTATCGCAGGAGACCGCCGAGGCACCTGTGGTTACCCTGGCGCCATCCGGGGTGCCTAGCCTCGGCATGCCAGCGGGCGCCGACGTGGCGCGCGTCGAGCGCATGCTGCCTGGCCTGGCGAAGGACTATCCACGGATCTTCCCGTGGTTGATCAATCTCGAGTATGCGGTAACCGCCGAGGCACGGGAGGCGTCCCTGCATCTTGCGGGTCGACGTGCGGGTGCCTGGGTGTTCCGGCGCGACTTCGCCCTGGGTGCGCGGCTTGCGTCCAACGATGCACTCAAGCGCATCGTGGTGCCGGCCTTGCGCGATCTGGTAACGGTGGAATTGCGCGGCGACCTGCTGCATGTGCGCGGCTGTCCGCTATGCCAGCCGGGCGGCCTGTCGGGTGGACGGTTTTTCTGTGGCTTTATCGAGGGATTGCTGGGCGATGCGTTGGCATCGGGCGAGCCAAGCGCCAGCGAGATCAGTTGCCATTGCCACGGTGCGTCGGAGTGCGTCTTCGCATTGACGCCGTGATCGATTCAAGGGGGAATTCATGCAGGACATGCATCAGCACTACAACTATCTGCTGGTAGGCCTTTCTTACCTGGTGGCCGTACTCGGCTCCTTCACTGCGCTGCAGTTCGCGCTAGGCATTCCCTTGGCGCGCACGCCGGGGCAGCGCTGGGGCTCGATTCTCGCCGCCGGCACGGCGATGGGTGGTGGCGCCATCTGGGCGATGCATTTCGTCGCCATGCTCGCGTGCAGCATGGGTGCGCAGGCGACCTACGACGTCGTGTTGACCGCGATCTCGGTGCTGCTCGCGGTGGTGGTGTCTTCGCTGGGGCTGGCGATCGCCGGTAGCCTGGTGTTTCGCTGGACCGACTTGCTGGCAGGCGGCAGTTTGATGGGGCTTGGCGTGGCGGGCATGCACTATCTCGGCATGAGCGCCATGCTGATGTCGGCGCAGGTGACGTATGACATGCGCCTGGTCGCGTTGTCGGTGCTGATCGCCATCATCGCGTCGATCGCTGCACTGTGGCTGGCCTTCAATCTGCGCGGGAAGTTGCAGATGCTGGGCAGCGCCCTGGTCATGGGGATCGCGGTTTGCGGCATGCATTACACCGGCATGGCCGCCGCGACGTTCAATCAGGGCGGAACGCTGCCCGCCGGATTTGAACAAGGCGTGCGCGGTGATCATCTGGGCGGGGTGATCGGCATCATCGTGATGGTGATGCTGGTACTGGCTCTCGGGATCAGCATCGTTCGCCAGTATCGACGGTCGGTGCTTTCGATCTAGGACGTGTCGACACGCTAGATCGGGCACCTTGAGCCCGCGGAACGGCAAAGGGGCGCCGAGGCGCCCCCTTGTGATGGTGACAGCTGTCGCGGGCTTACTTCAGTTCGTTCTGGTTGGTGATGACCAGGCCATCGCTGTCCATGTGAACTTCGGCGCCCACTGACTTGATGCGCGCCGCCTGTGCCTGCATCGACTCGAACTGCGCCTTGGAGCGCTCGGCCGAGGCCTTCGCGGCTGCCGCGGCGGCCGCATCATCGTGATCGGCCGGCGTGGCGAGCTGGGCTATATGGTCGGCCCGTTGCGCCATGGCCTTGACCCAGGCGGCGTACATATCGCCACTGAGCTGCAGGCGGCCGAAGCGGCCGGCATCGCCCGTCGGGGCGTTGAGCATGTCGCCCAACTTGCTGTCTTCGCCCGCGCCAATGGCCAGGGCGAGTGCCTTCGGACCCATGGCCGCCCACACCGGCGAGCCAAGTGGTGCAGTCACGTCAGGCGGCAGCGCCACCGGCTTGCCATCCGTGGTGAGCTTGAGCTGGGCGAGACCGGAGGCCACCATCTGGCTCATCGCCAGCAGTGCGGTGGGATTGGAGGTGCCGATGAGCACGCGGCCGCTGAACTTGGGAATGCCATCCGCGTTGCCCGCTTCGAAACTGTCCAGCGCCACGCGCAGACCCAGCAGGTCACCTATCGGCGGTACCGCGGCCTGCTGCGATAGCGTGCCGATCTTCACAAAGCCATCGTTGAGGTCCGTCAGCGACTGGCAGGTGAATGGCTTGGATGCCACCGCCTCGGCCTGGGCGCTCCAGAACGTACGCAACTGGGCCACCGGCAGCGCCAGGCTGACATCGAACGGTGCGGTGCCCGCAGCCCCCAGGCCCGGCAATTCCACCTTGAGGCCGGCGAAGGCCTTGGTGATGTCATCGGCCAGGGTGACATCCCAACGCAGGTTCTGATGCTTCTCGTCGAGCTTGGTGTAGCCAAAGCTCACTGACGGTACGCGAGCAGCAATGCGCGCGGCTTCACCTTCGCAGCTCGGCGCGACCTGCAGCTGGCTGGTCACCGGCTCGCCCGTCTTGGCCGATTCGGTCGCGGCGCGCGCCTTGCGCAGGGCGTTGAACATCGGGTCCTTGCCGCCGGCAGCCAGCGGAAGCAGGCGGACCAGGTCGAGCTGGCCAATCGCCCACGGCTGGTAATCCTTGGCCTTGGCCAGCTTCTCCAGGCGACCGTCGTCCTGCAGGTTCTTGGACGGGCGATCCAGGCCGAGTGCGAGGCGCAAGGTGGCCTCGGGTGCATCGGTCGGCAACAGCGCCGCCACGGCCTGCTTGCCGACCACGGCGATGACGACCTGGGTGCCGGTTTCCGCCGACACGCGCTTGCGGTAGCTCTGGCCACCTACGGTCGCGGTATCGAACGGCTTGCCATAGGCCGTTTCCAGGCGTCCGACAAAGGCGTCGAAAGCCTTCGCGTCGATCAGCTCGAAGCGGATCACCGGCGACAGCCCCAGGCCGTAAAAAGCCGAGCGACCCTTGATGTTGAGGCCGGCGTTCTGCGCGAACTGCTCGATGGTCTTGCCATCCAGCTCGGCGATGACCGCCTTCAGCAGACGAGCGGTATCGGGGTCCTTGTCGGCCATGTCGTCGGCCGCGGACTTCAGCTGCACCAGCTGCGCGGGGAGCTGCGCATTGGTCTGCGCCAGCAGGGCCTTGCGGGTGCCCTCGTCAAGGACGTCGAGGTTGGCCACCACGTAGGGCGTATCGGCCGGCACGAAAGCAAGGGGAGCGTCCTTGTCCTTGTGATGGCACGCAGCCAGAAGTACGCCGGCGAAACCCAGCGCTACAAAGCGCGTCGTCGATCGCATGTTTATTCCCTTAAGAGAGGTGCGTTAGTGCGCCGGGCATTATGCCCGGAATCTAGGCCTGGCGCGGCGCACCGCGGCCGGGACAGCAGCTTGGCGGGAGCCTGCTGGCGTAGTGTTTGGACTACCTGATCTAGCGACCCAGTACTTCGGCCAGGACCGCCATGCGCACGAAGACGCCATTGCCGACCTGTTCGAGAATGCGGGACTGCGGGCCATCGGCCACTTCCGAGGCGATCTCGATACCGCGGTTGAGCGGGCCCGGGTGCATCACCAGGGCGCCCTTGGCGGCACGCTCGAGGCGACGGTTGTCGAGGCCGTAACGGGCAAAGTAAGCCGCCTCGTCGGGCAGGTCGGTGACGGCCATGCGCTCCTTCTGCAGGCGCAGCATGATCACCACGTCGGCGCCTTCGATGGCGGCGTCGAAATCGTCGGTAAGGACGCAACCCGGAAACTCCGTCGCGTCGGGCAACAAGCCACGCGGCGCGCACAGGCGGATTTCCTTCGTACCCAGCGCGGTAAGCGCGTGCACGTCCGAACGGGCCACGCGCGAGTGCTTCACGTCGCCGCAGATGGTGACGGTGAGCCGCTCGAAATCGGGACGATGCTGGCGGATGGTCAGCACGTCGAGCAGCCCCTGGGTGGGATGCGCCCGATTGCCATCGCCGGCATTGATCACCGAGACGCCGCTCATGGCATGGCGCACGAGCTCTTCGGGCGTGCCCGACTGCTTGTGGCGCACCACGATGGCATCCAGGTGCATCGCTTCCAGCGTGTGCAGCGTATCGAACAGCGCCTCGCCCTTGCTGGTGGAGGAGAAGCTGATGTCGAAGTTGATGACGTCGGCACCGAGTCGGCGCGCCGCCAGCTCGAACGAGGTGCGCGTGCGCGTCGACGGTTCGAAGAACAGATTGAGGATCGTGCGGCCGTTCAGGAGGTCGAGCTTACGGGTGCCGTGGGCGCAGCCGTCGCGCATGGTCTCCGCGCGGTCGAGCAGGCGCTCGATGGCGGCGCGGGGCAGGTTTTCCAGCGTGGTGAGATGGCGCAGGCGAGGGGTCATGATGGGCGTGTCGTCGAGGGTAAGGGTCAGCGGTCGGTGGGCGCAGGCGAGGCCAGCCAGCGTTCCAGGATGACCGCGGCGGCTTCGGCATCAATCGTCGCGGCATCGCGCCGCTTCTTCAGTCCAGCGGCGCGCGCATGGGCAAAGCGCTGGGCCGCTTCCTGCGAGCTGTGGCGTTCGTCGGTGAGCTCGATGGGCAGGCCGTAGCGCTTGCCGAGCTTCTCGGCAAAGCGGCGGGCGCTGCGGCTGGCAGGCTGCTCGCCGCCGTCGAGCGTCAGCGGCAGGCCGACCACCAGGGTTTCTGGCAGCCACTCCTGGCGCAGGGCGTCGAGTTTCTGCCAATCCGGATCGCCATCGCGTACCGGGATGGCGGCCAGGCCGCGCGCGCTGCCGGTAAAACGATTGCCGACCGCAACGCCTAGCAGGCGGCTGCCGACATCGAAACCAAAGACACAGCTCATGCGTGGCCCGCGTAGTTGGGCAGCGCCAATGGGTCTACGCCGACCAGGCCCGCGGCGGCGCTCCAGCGCTCTTCCAGCGGCGTATGGAAGACCACGCGCTCGCTGGCCTCGACGGTGAGCCACGCGTTGTCCTTGAGCTCCTGTTCCAGCTGCCCGGCGCTCCAGCCGGCATAGCCCAGGGCCATCACCGCCAGGCGCGGACCTTCGCCATTGGCCATGGCCACCAGGATGTCGCGCGAGGTGGTGACCGACCACTCGGCATTGATGCGATAGCTCGATTCCCAGTGCCCTGGCTCGCGGTGCAGTACGAAACCGCGCTCCTGCTGCACGGGGCCACCGATCAGCACCGGGGCGTCGGCCAGTTCCAGGTCGTTGCACTCGAGCTTCATCTGGGAGAGCACATCACCCAGGCGATATTCGGATAGCTGGTTCACCAGCAGACCCACCGCGCCGTCTTCGTCGTGCTGGCAGATAAACGCCACGCCGCGCGAAAACGGGGGCTCGGCCAAGCTGGGCATGGCGATCAGGAAGTGGCCTGCGAGCGATTGGGCTTGAGACTGGGCAACGGTCATAGGCGCATTGTAGAACCTGTTCGCGCCCGCCCCATAGCGCGGCTGCGTCCGCTGCGGTCTAGGTTCCCGCGGCCTGGTGTAAACACCCCGTGAGTGCCGGTGCTAGGGATGCTCTGATTAACTCTGCGCAGGCGTCATGATGTCCAGAAGGCCCGCAGGGTGTGTTGCGCGGCGCCGGGAAGACTGGCCGTCTTGCCAAGTCGCGCGGCGCAGCCTGCGGGCCTTCTGGACATCACCCCATCGCTTTGAATCCAATACGTTGGGGCCGGCTCTGTCTGTCCGCATCCCTTCGGTGCGCCGGCTCGACAGACGTCCAGTCTGCCTTCCTCGCTCCTCAAGGCCGAGGACATCCCTGTCCTCTCCCCGCGTGCGCCGTCACCCCTGTGGTCTGCGAACAGACAGAGCCGGTGACGCCTGCGCAGAGTTAATCAGAGCATCCCTAGCGGCTGCGCAGGATGTCGTTCGGCATGAACTGCCAGGTGCGGGTGATGTTCAACTCGTCGATGTGTTCTTTGTCCACCGGCAGCGAGGGGAAGGGTGCCGCCAGGCGCACGATGCGCTGTGCGGCGGCGTCCAGCAGCTGTTGCCCTGAGCTGCTCACCACCTCGATACCCTTGACCGAGCCGTCGCGGTTGAGCGTCACGGTCATCAGCACGTCACCGTGCAGGCCGCGGCGGCGGGCCTCGTTGGGATAGTTCAGGTTGCCCACGCGCTCCACCCGGTCGACCCAGCCGCGCATATAGGCCGCGTAGGCGTATTCCTTGGTGTTGGCCGAAATGAACTTCTTTTTCGGGCGCTTGGCGTACTGCTCACTGCGATCGCGCACCTCGGCGGCCAGCTGCGCCATCTCCTGCCGCCGCTTGACCTCGTTCGGCGACTCAGGAAGGTCCTGCGGCGTTCGCTCCAGCTTGGCGCTGTCGCTGCTGACGGTGTAGTGGCTGTTGCCGGTGGTGGTCAGCAGCTTGTCGTCGGTGGCATCCTGCGGCCGAGGCGCGCTGGCCTCGACCGGTTGCGGGGCGACCCCGGCATTGGCCTTGGGAATCGGGCCGGAAACGGGCTGCGAGGGGCGGGCGGCCTTGTCGCTCTCGCCGCCACCGGAGTTGTTGGCCTGGGCCAGGAAGTCGGCCTTGTCCGGCACGTCGCGGTTGGCCACGTCCACCAGGGTCACATCCAGGGTGGGCAGGCTGGGCTTGGCCTTGACGTAGCTGAACGTGATGCCGAGCACCAGCACGCCATGCAGCAATAGCGAGAAAAGCAGGGTGGCGCCGATCATGTCGGCGCCAGTGCGGACTACAGGTTGGCTCACGCGGCGCGGTTTCCGATTCTAATGCGTTCGATAACGTCGAACAGCTGGCCCGCAATATTAAGCCCGAACTGCGCATCCAGTTCGCGGGCACAGGTCGGCGATGTGACATTGATCTCGGTGAGGTAGTCGCCAATCACGTCCAGCCCGACGAACAGCAGGCCGCGACGGCGCAGCTCCGGTGCCACCTGGGACACGATCCAGCGGTCCCGGTCGCTCAGCGGCACGCCAACGCCACGGCCACCTGCCGCCAGGTTGCCGCGGAATTCGTTGCCCTGGGGAATGCGCGCCAGCGCATACGGCACCGGCTCGCCATCAATGACCAGGATACGTTTGTCGCCAGAGGTAATTTCAGCAATGTACTTCTGGGCCATGGTGAGCTGGCGATGCTCGCCGTGCGGTCCGGCCGCAATCAAGGTCTCGAGCATCGAATTGAGGTTGGTGTCTCCAGCGCTGACCCGGAAGATGCCGCGTCCACCCATCCCATCGAGTGGCTTGAGCACGACCTCGCCATGGGCCGCCACGAAGGCGCGCATTTCGGCCGCGTCGCGCGACACCAGGGTGGGTGCCATGCATTGCGGAAAGTGCATCGCGAACAGCTTCTCGTTGCAATCCCGCAGGGCCTGGGGGCGGTTCACCACGGTCACGCCGGCACGCTCGGCCTGTTCCGCCACCATGGTGTCGTAGATGAATTGCGCGTCGACCGGAGGGTCCTTGCGCATCAGCAGCACGTCCATCTCCCGCAGGTCGCGCCAGCTGGGTTCTTCCAGCATGAACCAGCCGGAGGCGTCGTCCCGCACGGAAAGGGCGGCCAGGCGTGCCCAGGGCAGGCCGTCGCGCAGGGCCAGGTCGCCCTGCTCCAGGTAAAAAAGCCGATGCCCGCGTCGCTGGGCCTCCAGCAACATGGCGAAGGTAGTGTCCTTGGCGATCTTGATGGAGCCAATCGGGTCCATCAATACGGCGACCGAAAGGGTCATCGTCATTCTCCGGTAGTAGAGCGTCGTCACGATCTTCCCCGGCGCTGACCGGGAAAGAGCGTGGGAGTGTATGTCGAGACGTGGTCATCTGATGCCTGGCCTGGGCAACTTGCCCCCGACCCGGCGCGTGACCGCCTTCTCCGCCACGTAATGTGGGGGGCAGGCAGGTGGTGGGGTGGTCGGGTGGTCGTTTCAGGGGTCCAGGCGACGTGCATATTCAGGTGAATCAGCACATTGACCGGGCTGGCCAACCAACGTCACGATGAGGCCCAGCATGGTGACGTTGCGCTGGCTGGTCGCCCAATTCAATGACGTGGCGCTCTTCGTTTGAGATTTCAGCTTGACGTCACGTCAGGCAGGCGGTAAACAGCAACAGACAGATGCCTGCCGGCTGAGTAAAGTTAGTACGTCATAAGAAGCTTTATGGAATTCTTTAGTCCACGTGGGCTGGCGGCCAATGGCCGACGGCTGCACGTTTTACCTGAGCCTGGGGCGGGTAGCAGGGGGGTGTTGTGAACTTGAACATAAATGGAAATGGCTTGACCGGCCTGAAGGTCATGGTCATCGATGACTCCAAGACCATCCGCCGGACGGCCGAAACCTTGCTTAAAAAAGAAGGTTGCGACGTGCTGACCGCGGTGGACGGCTTCGAGGCCTTGGCCAAGATCTCCGACCAGAAGCCCGCCATCATCTTTGTCGACATCATGATGCCGCGCCTCGACGGGTATCAGACCTGCGCGCTGATCAAGAACAATCCACAGTTCCGCGGCACGCCGGTCATCATGCTCAGCTCGAAGGACGGCCTGTTCGACAAGGCCCGTGGTCGTATCGTCGGCGCCGAACAATATCTCACCAAGCCCTTCACTCGTGATGAGCTGCTTGGTGCTATCCATAGACATGTCAGCACGGTGTAAGGCCGGCGACTACAGGGTCTGAGGGGGACCTGTGGCCAATATTCTCATTATCGACGACTCACCGACCGACGTGCGCGTGTTCACCACGCTGCTCGAGCGCGCGGGCTACCGGGTTGACTCCGTGGGCAGTGCCGAGGAAGGCATCGAGCGCGTGCGCGCGCAGTTGCCCGACCTGGTCATCATGGATGTCATCATGCCCGGCATGAACGGCTTCCAGGCCACGCGTACGCTTACGCGCGACCCGGTGACGTCCAACGTTCCGATTGTCATGATCACCACCAAATCGATGGAGACCGATCGCGTGTGGGGGCTGCGCCAGGGTGCGCGTGCCTTCATCACCAAACCGGTGAACGAGAAGGATCTCCTTGCATGTATCAACGATCTGCTGCCGAACGCTGCCTGAGGTGACGATGAGCCAGACTGCCACGCTCTCGCCCTTCGAAATCCTGGCTCGTTACGAACGACTTTCGCTGGTTCATGCCTCCGATACGCCGGAGAAGCTGGAGGCCCCAGGCCTCTGGCGTGGCATTGGCTACCGCGCCGGCAGTCGTCTGTTCGTCAGCGGCATCGATGAAATCAGCGAATTGCTTGCGGTGCCGGTGTTGACGCCGGTGCCCGGCACGCAGACCTGGCTGCTTGGCGTCGCCAATGTGCGAGGCAACCTGGTGCCGGTCATCGATCTCGCTCGCTTCCTGTTCGCCGAGCGCACCATCCAAACCGAGCGTACGCGCCTGTTGGTGGTGCGACAGAGTGGCGGCAGCGTGGCGCTGATGGTCGACGAAGTATTCGGCCAGCGCACGGTGGATGCCGAGCAGCGCCGCGCCGCCGAACAAGAAGACGATCCGCGCCTGGCGCGATTCGTGGAAGATCGCGTAGGCGAGCCCCGGTTGGCCGTGTTCAGCATGGGCAAACTGGTGCGCGCGCCTGACTTCCGGCAGGCCTCGGCGGCTTGACGGGCGATAGTTGAATCAAGAGTAGGACCGGCGCCAGTTGCGGCCGGAATCAGGGCGATGTTCCCAGCCTCCGCCAGCAAGGGTGGCGGGGGTAGACGGGCGAGGTGAACGAAATGAGCACTACAGGGGGCGTTGGCAAGGAGCGGGGCTATACCGGCCTCATCATTGCGCTGGTCATCGCGATTGGATTCGCGGGTGTCAACTTCGTCATGCTCAACATCAGGAACAGCGAGGATCGGCAGGCCATCGCCCTGACCACGCAGATCCAGGTGTTGTCGCAGCAGACGGCTAAATATGCGATTGAGGCGGCAGACGGTAACGTCGACTCGTTCAAGGAACTGGAAACCAGCCGCAACGCCATCGACTCGGCAGTGCAGCACCTGAACAAGGGCGATGCCAAGGGCGGCATGCAGGCCTATGCTGACAACAACGCAACGCCGGCCGGTCGTGCGGTAGGCGCGTTGACCAACGCCTGGGGGCAGCTCGATGCCGATATCGGCAAGATCCTGTCCAACAAGGCCCTGGTTCTCGATTCGGCCCAGCGCGCAGCGACCTTGGCGCGCGAATTGCCGCTGCTCAACTCCAGCATGGAGCAGGTGGTAAACATCCTGCAGCAGCGCGGCGGCAGCGCGGAGCAGACCTATACCTCGGCCCGCCAAATGTTGCTGGCCGACCGCATGACCCGCCGCGTGCAGGAAGTGCTGCAGGGTGGTGACGGCTCCCAGCCCGCTGCCGATGGTCTGGCCCGCGACGGCCAGCTCTACGGTTCGGTGCTCAAGGGCCTGCTCGAAGGCAACGCCGAAGTGGGCGTGCGCTCGATGGGCGATACCAATGCACGCAAGATTCTTGCGGACATGCAATCCCAGTGGGACAACCTGCAGGATCCTGTCGGCAAGCTGGCCGGTGCCGCGGGCAACCTGAGTGAGGTGAAGCGCGCTGGCAGCCAGGGCTCGCTGGATTCGCAGAACGTGCTGCTGCGCGCGAACGAACTGGCTGAGCAGGTCGGCAAGCTGCCGTTGCGCCGCCTGTTCCCGAACGTGTGGTGGGGCGTGCTCGGTGCCATCGGCGCGGTCGCCTTCATCGTGGTGCTGGTGGTTCAGCTCGTCACCGACCAGCGCCGCCGCTTCCAGGACAGTGCCGAGCTCAACCAGCGCAACCAGGAGGCGATCATGCGCCTGCTGGACGAGATGGGCTCGCTCGCCGAAGGTGACCTGACGGTCAAGACCACGGTGACCGAAGACATCACGGGTGCCATCGCCGACTCGGTGAACTACGCCATCGACGAGTTGCGCACCCTGGTGACCACGATCAACGAGACCTCCGAGCAGGTGTCCTCGTCGGCCCAGGAGACGCAGACCACGGCACGTCATCTGGCCGAATCCGCGCAGCACCAGGCGCAGCGGATCAGCACGGCGACCACGGCGATCAATCAGATCGCCAGCCTCATGGATACCGTGTCAAAGGATTCCGCCGAGTCGGCCGACGTGGCCGAGCGCTCGGTGAAAATCGCCTCGCGCGGCGCCGAAGTGGTGCGCGAGACGATCTCGGGCATGGACTCGATCCGCGACCAGATCCAGGAGACCTCCAAGCGCATCAAGCGCCTGGGTGAGTCGTCGCAGGAGATCGGCTCGATCGTGGAACTGATCAACGACATTGCCGAACAGACCAACATCCTCGCGCTCAACGCGGCCATCCAGGCGGCGTCGGCCGGTGAGGCTGGCCGCGGTTTCGCGGTGGTGGCGGACGAAGTGCAGCGCCTGGCAGAACGTTCCGCCAGCGCTACGAAGCGTATCGAAACGCTGGTGCAGACCATTCAGTCCGATACCAACGAAGCGGTGAACTCGATGGAACAGACCACCGCGGAAGTGGTGGCCGGTGCCCGCCTGGCGGAAGATGCCGGCAGCGCGCTGGGTGACATCGAACGCGTGTCGCACGATTTGTCCGCGCTGATTCAAAACATCTCCACCGCCGCCCGCCAGCAGTCCACCGCGGCGTCGGACATTTCGGTGTCGATGAATGCGATTCAGGAAATTACCTCGCAGACCTCGCAGGGTGCGAGCCAGACCGCCGATTCGATCGGTTACCTGGCCCAACTGGCGAGTGATCTGCGGCGCTCGGTGGCGCACTTTAAGCTGCCGGGCTGACACAAAACGATTTTCACAGGGGGCAACCTCGACGGTTGCGTGACAAAGCGTTACGTGGCCGCAGTGAGGGGCGCATGAGACTTCAAGATCACATCGATTTCACCACCCTGCAGTGGGTCAAGCCAGAGCTCGACGAGACGCTGGCGCTTGCCCGCGAGGCGTTGGAGTCCTACGTCGACAATCCGGGCGACCGGGATGCCATGCGTTCGTGCGCCGACAGCCTGCATCAGGTGCAAGGCACCTTGCGCATGGTCGAGCTCTACGGCGCCGCCATGGTGGCCGAGGAGATGGAGACACTGACCATCTCGCTGCTCGAGGACCATGTGGCCGATCGCGAGGACGCTTACGCGGCCCTGATGCGTGGCCTCATGCAGTTGCCCGACTATCTCGAGCGCTTGTCCGGCGGTCACCGCGACGTACCGGTGGTGCTGCTGCCGTTGCTCAACGACCTGCGTTCCAGTCGCGGTCAGCAGGCGCTGCACGAGTCGGCCCTCTTTACGCCCAATCTTGACGTGGTGCTGCCGCCGCAGGCGCCCGCTCCGGCCCATGACATCGCCGTTGAGCGTCAGCGCAGCGAAGTGGCAGCCCTACGGCTACGCTTCCAGCAGCAGTTGTTGACCTGGTTCCGCGGACAGGGCAACGACCAGCAGTTGACGGGCATGATTCAGACCTTGGATGCCATCACGGTGCGCTGCCAGAGCGTGCCTGGGCGTCGACTGTGGTGGATCGCGGCCGCCGTTCTCGAAGGCGTGCAACAGGGCGTGCTCAAGAACCAAGCGAGCGAAGTGCGCCAACTGATTGGCAAGGTCGATCGCAGCATCCGCCAACTGGTGGAGCATGGCGAGATCAGCCTGCGTGGCAGTGATTCCGATGAATTGGCGCGCAAGCTGCTGTACGTGACTGGCCAGGTCAAGCCGGGCAGTCCGCGTATGGAGCTGCTGCGTCAGACCTACGCGCTCGACGCCCTGCTGCCGGAAGCGAGCGAGGTGGAACACGCCCGCGGCTCCATGTCCGGCCACAACCGTGCCTTGCTCGATTCCGTGGCGCGCGCGCTGAAGGACGACTTGCTGCGCGTGAAGGAGGCGCTGGATCTGTTCCTGCGCCAGACCGATGCCGATCCGGCCCAGCTGGCGAGTCAGACCGAAGTGCTGGACCGCGTGGGTGACACGCTGGGCATGCTGGCTTTGGCCGTGCCGCGGCGTGTGGTCAACGAGCAGCGTCGCGTGCTGGACGAAATCGCCAACCGCGTACGCTCGGCCGACGAGGAGCTGTTGCTCGACGTCGCCGGTGCGCTGCTTTATGTGGAAGCATCGCTCGACGACCACATCGAAAGCCTGGGTGCGGAAGAGGAACCGGCACCTGAAGGCAGCACCGCGATGCTGCCACGCAGCGAGGCGCGCCACATCCTGGCGACCTTGATGCACGAGGCTACCGCCAACACCGGCAAGGTGAAGGAAGCGATCGTCGCCTATGTCGAGTCGGGCTGGCAGCCCAGGCAGCTGGCCGATGTGGGGTCGTTGATGGAAGAAGTGGCGGGTGCCATGCGCATGCTTTCTGCGCCACGCCCCGCCGAGCTGGCCGAAGGCATTGGTCGTTTTGTCGGCAACGAGTTGCTGGCCGACCGACGCGTGCCCAGCAGTGCGCAGATGGATCATCTCGCCGATGCGCTTGCCGCGCTGGAGTATTACCTTGAGGCCGCACGCGAGCATCGCGGTGGCCTGGAACACATCCTGGACGTGGCCGAGCACAGTCTGGGAACGCTCGGCTATTGGCCGCCGCCGGCCGCGCGCGCCGCGTCGCTGGACGACCTGGACGAAGCGCCTGCCCACGTGGCCAAGGCGGCGGATGCCGCCCTGGCGGCCGCGCTGGCCAACGAGCCGGGGCTCACGGAAACCGTCAGTCTTGCCCATGGCGATGATTTGTCCGGGCTGATTATCGGTCACAGCGAAACGCCGCAACCGCTGGAACACGAAATCACTGGCATGCGCCTGGCGGATACCGAACATCTCGGTCCGCAGGAAGTCATGCAGGGCGGCGATGACGAATGGATGGAGATCGAGGAAGAGATCTTCGAGCAGGTGCCAGTGGCAGGCATGTCACAGGCCGAAGCCGGCTTCCAGGCCAGTACGGCGGGGATCGACGACGACATCCGCGACATCTTCCTGGAGGAAATGCAGGAAGAAATCGATAGCTTGCATGCGGCCCGCCAGACCTGGCTTGCCGATGCGGCGCAATTGGACGCACTCACGCCCATTCGGCGCTCCTTCCATACCTTGAAGGGTTCCGGTCGACTGGTCGGCGCCACCATGCTGGGCGAGTTCGCCTGGAAGGTGGAGAACATGCTCAATCGTGTGCTGGATCATTCGATTCCGGCCAACGCGGGTGTGCAGGAAGTGGTGAGTGGCGCCATCGATGCCTTGCCGCAGTTGCGCGTTGCGCTGCTGGGCGAAGGGGCACCGACGGCACCGATGAGCGCCATCATGGAAACGGCCGAGCGACTTTCTGCGGGCCAGCAGGATGCGCGCATCGCCGACATTGCGCCTGCCGCGATGGAGAGCGTGCGCCGCGTCGTGCACCGCCGTGTGCCGCGCATCGATGCCGCCGCCGTTCCGTCCGCCAGTCTTGCCGGCATCGAGGCCGCACCCAGCGCGCCGGTCGAGTATTTCGCCGACACGATCGAGGCTCCGGTCATGCCGCCGATCGATCCGGTGTTGCTGGAGATCCTGCGCAGCGAAGTCGCGCAGTACCTTGCAGCGATTCGCACGGCGATCAACCGCGTCGATGGCGAGCTCCGCGTCGACGACAGCCTGTTGCGAGCCGTGCATACGCTGCACGGCGCCATCGCGATGGTCGACATTCCGGTGCTGACCCAGTTGCTGTCGCCACTGGAAAGCCTGCTCAAGCGTCTGCGTGCCGCCGGTCGACCGCTTTCGACTGAGGGCGTGCATCTGCTTAGCCGCAGCGCCGACGCCGTGGATCAGGTCATGGGGCAGTTCGATGCGCCGGCGCCGCAGTTGCCGAATATCGATGCACTGATCCAGCGCATTGCCGAGTTGCGTGACAGTCAACCGGAACCGCAGGTTGCCCATGTGTTGTTTGAGCCGCACGCCGACGATCTCGTCGATAGCGACGGCCCAACCAATGACGCCGAGCGGGAAGACCTGCTCGCCGCCTCCTTGGATGAGGCCCTGTCTGGTGTGTCGGGAACGACGGTGCACAGCCATACCGTCGCCGCGGATGAGCCCTCGGGCGATTCCTATGCCGACGAATTGATGGCCGCCCTGGGCGAGTTCGATCTTGACGCGCATCTGCCCGTCAGCGAGCACGCCACACCAGCGGCGGAAGCCACCCCCGACGCGACCTCGATCGCTTCGGACGAGGAGGACTTCGCCAAGGCCTATGCGGATCTGCTGGATGAAGCCGATGCCGAAGAGGCGCCGGGCGTCGACAAGGCCGACGAAGAATACGTCGCGCTGACCTCGGCCGACGAGATGGCGCTGGCTTTCGAGCTCGACGATGCGTCCGTTGCCGCTTCCACGATCGAGATGGCCGAACCAGCTGCTCTCGATGAAGTCGTGGCCGCTGATGAGGTGGCACCGGTTGACGTCGTTGCCGCTCATGGGGATGCGCCGGCGCCCATCGATGAAACGCCGATCGAACCCATCGCTTCGTCGCTCGAAGCCGCCGAGACGCAGGAGATCCTGGCCTCGCCTGCGGACGAGCAAGAGCCTGCTGTTGAGGCCGAGCAGCTCGAAACTGCCCCGCTGGAAGAGCACGAAGCCACGGGCGAAAACGTACTTGTGCCCAGCCAGATCGATCCTGACCTGCTGGAAATCTTCATTGAGGAAGCGCGCGAGATTCTCGATCATTCGGACGGTGTGCTCGCCCAGTGGCGCGAGGCACCAAGCGCGATCGAGCATGTGGCCGAGCTGCAGCGCGACCTGCACACGCTCAAGGGTGGTGCGCGTATTGCCGGGCTGGTGCCGGTGGGCGATCTCACCCACGCCATCGAAACGGCGCTGGAAAAACCGCTGCACGCCGAGTCGGCCCATATCGGCGAGCTGATCGCCGCGCTGGAAGCGGGCTTCGACCAGCTGCATCAAATGGTCCAACGCGTCGCGCAAGGCCGTTTGGTCGAATACCCGCAAGCCATGATCGACCGTTTCGTGGCGATGGCTGGCGGCACGGCCAGCGAGGCCGTGACGGCCGAGGCGCTCAGCGTCGAGCCGGCGGTCGTCGAGCAGACGAGCGCGACGGTGTTGGCATTCCCCGATCGCACCAAGCTGCCCGAGCTGCTGCCGGAAGAGCGCGAAGAGGTTGCCGGTGCGCCGCAGGAGCAGATCCGCGTACGCGCCGAACTGCTCGACACGCTGGTAAACCACGCCGGTGAGGTGGCGATCTACCGCTCGCGCCTGGAACAGCAGGTTGCGGGCTATCGCTTCAACCTGGTCGAGCTTGATCAGACGGTGCAGCGTCTGCGCAGCCAGCTGCGCATGCTCGAAATCGAAACGGAAGCGCAGATCATCGCGCGTTTCCAGCGCGAACATCGCGAGGGCGGATTGTC
Organism: Dyella sp.; assembly: GCA_036495265.1. Classification (GTDB taxonomy): domain Bacteria; phylum Pseudomonadota; class Gammaproteobacteria; order Xanthomonadales; family Rhodanobacteraceae; genus Dyella. Next base: position 8,382 of record DASXND010000109.1, on the reverse strand, counting down.
GGTGTTCGATCCGCTCGAACTCGATCGCTTCTCGCAGTTGCAGCAGTATTCGCGCGCACTGGCCGAGTCGGTCTCCGACCTGGTGTCCATTCAGGGCATGCTCGACGACCTGACGCGTCAGGCCGAGACGCTGCTGATCCAGCAGTCGCGTGTCAGCTCCGAGCTGCAGGAGGGCTTGCTGCGTACGCGCATGCTGCCATTCGACACGATGGTGCCCAACCTCCGCCGCACGCTGCGTCAGGCAGCACAGGAGGAGGGCAAGAGTGCACAGCTCTATGTGGAGGGTGCGCATGGCGAAATGGATCGCAACCTGCTCGACCGCATCAAGGCGCCGTTCGAGCATATGTTGCGCAACGCCGTGGCCCACGGCATCGAGTCGCCGGCCGAACGGCGCAAGGCGGGCAAGCCGGCCGAAGGTGCCGTGCGCATCCGCGTGGCGCGCGAGGCGACCGAAGTCGTCGTGCGCGTCAGTGACGACGGCCGCGGGCTAGATCGCGATGCGATTCGCAAGCGCGCCATCGAGCGTGGTCTTGTGCGCGCCGACGCCAGGCTCAGTGACGATCAGCTGCTTGCGCTGATCACGCAACCAGGCTTTTCCACCGCCAGCAAGGTCACCCAGCTGGCCGGCCGCGGCGTGGGCATGGACGTGGTGGCGAACGAGATCAAGCAGCTCGGTGGTTCGCTATCGATCGAATCGAAGGCCGGCGAAGGCTCGACCTTCGTGCTGCGCCTTCCGTTCACGCTGGCCGTCACGCAAGCCATCCTGGTGCGTATTGGCGAAGCCAATTTCGCCATTCCGATGACCTCGGTGCAGGGCGTGGCGCGCATCACCCCGGCCGAACTGACGGAGCGTCTGGGCGATGCCGAGCCATCGTTCCCGTACGGCGGAGACGAGTACAGCATCCACGACCTGTCCGAACTTCTCGGCATCGTGAGCGGTTACACCGGTGACGAAGATCAGCTGCCGTTGTTGTTGACCCGCTCCGGTGATCTGCGCGCCGCCATTCGCATCGACGCCGTGATCGGTTCGCGCGAAATCGTGGTGAAGTCGGTTGGCCCGCAAATCAGTTCGGTCCCCGGCATTCTCGGCGCCACCATCATGGGTGACGGCTCGGTGTTGATCATTCTTGATCTCGCACCGCTGGTCCGCCACGGGGTGGCACGCCGTCAGCAGCGTCTGGAAGAGGGGCTCAGCGCCGTGCAGGCGCCGGTGGTGGAAGAGGTTCGCGTGCGTCCGCTGGTCATGGTGGTCGATGACTCCATCACCATGCGCAAAGTCACCAGTCGCGTACTGGAGCGTCACGAATACGAAGTCTGCACGGCCAAGGACGGTGTCGACGCGATCGAACGGCTGCATGAACGCGTGCCCGACCTGATGCTGCTCGACATCGAAATGCCGCGCATGGACGGTTACGAGCTGGCCACGCACATGAAGGCCGACCCGCGTTTCCGCGATGTGCCGATCATCATGATCACCTCGCGTACCGGCGACAAACACCGCCAGCGTGCCTTCGACATCGGCGTCGACCGCTACCTCGGCAAGCCGTATCAGGAGGCCGAACTGCTGATTCAGATTGGTGAAGTGCTCGAGCAGCGGACCACGGAGTCGTTCAATGGCTGAATCGGCCACCGCAGTCGCCTTGCTGTTCGACGACCGGGAACTGGGCGGTCAGTTGCGTGATGCGCTGCATGAGCGCGGCGCCCGGATTGTCCACGAGGGAGCGCTTTCCACCCTCAGTCGCGCGATGCTCGACCACACCGGTGCCGAAGTGCTGGTGGTGAATCTGGACGAGGATGCCGACGACGATCTCGATCGGCTTTATGACCTGCTCGACGGCGATCGGCCGCGTGTCGTGTTCAACGATGCCCAGGCCAGTCGCAAGCTGGACGGATGGGATCGCGCCCGTTGGGCCCGTCATCTCGCCGTGAAGGTGATGGCGCAAGGCGATCTCGACCCGCCGCGCCCGCTGGATGCGCCCCTCGTGCTTGCGGTCGCGGAGGCTACGCCTTCAGCAGCGAGCGACGAGGCCGTGGGCATCGAGCTCGCTGCAGCGCAGGCGACTGCCGTATCCGTCGCGGCGCATCCGCTGGATGCGCCCGTCGATACCGTTACGCCGGTGTATGCCCATGAACCTGTGGCCATGGCGAGCAGCAATACGGCCGCCGTGTCCGAGACGCTGGCGGCTGAGCTCGAGGCCTTGCTGGCTGCCGGCGATGGGCTGTCCGAGGTAGACGATTTTGGCGCGGGACTGAAGTTCAGCGCGGAAGACGAGCTGCCCCCGTTGCATGACGGGCATTTCGGCGTAGACGCTTTGATGACGCAAGGCCCCGCCCCTGTCGAGTTCGAGCCGATGGCCAAGGAGGCCGCCGTGGTGGCCATGCCGTCCTTCCAGCTCGATCATCTAACCTTGGCCCCACTGGACGAATCGTTCGTTGCGCCGGTGCTTGCGGTGACGGCCACGGTCGCCGAAACAGCCCGCGAGTCCGTCGTGACGGCGGCGTCGAGCTGGGCCTTGGTGGAGGACGAACCGCAGACCGAGCAGGCCCCGGCGCGACCGTCGGAATTTGGCATCGAGAAGCTCAGCGCGGCTGATTTCCTCGCGCCGGAAGGTGGCGCTGATGACGAGACGGCCATGGAGCTGGGTTTGAGCCTGGAACTGGTATCGATCGAGGAAGCCATTGCTCCGCAAGCTTATGAAGGCGGGCACGAAATGCTGCTTTCCGATCTCGATACCGCCATTGGGCGCATGCTCGTGCTCGGCGCGGCATCCGACAGTACCGAGGCCGTCTGCACCTTCCTGTCGCTGCTGCCGTCCCATTTGCGCATGGCCGTGCTGCACGTCCAGCATCTGGGCGGCAAGTCGGCGGACGAACAGGTGCAATTGTTGGCCCAGCACAGTCGGTTGCCCGTGCGCTTGGCGGCACATGGCGCGCGTGCACGTGTTGGCGAAGTGTTGGTGGTACCGGGCGATCAGCAGGCGCGCGTGTATCGCGACGGCCTCATCGAGCTGCAGCCGCTGGAAGCGCAGGCCGTGCAGAGCTCCCTGATCGATGCCAGCTTCACCATGGTGGCCAATGTCTTTGGTCGCAATGCGCAAGCGATTGTATTTGCCGGCCAGGCGAATGATGCCGTGGGCGGCTGTCAGGCCATTCATGACCGTGGTGGTCGGGTCTGGGTGGAAGCGTCATCCGAAGGGCATTTCGCCGATATGGTGCATGGCGTCGAAGCCGAGCGCCTTAACAGCTATTCCGGCACGCCCGCTGAATTGGCGGCGCGCCTGATCGAGGAGATGTCCATGGAGAGCCGGCGATGAGTGAGCTACCGCTACCTCGCGAAATCCGTTGTGTCCTGGTGCCCGTAGGCAACCTGCGTTTGCTGTTGCCCAATGCCACCGTGGCCGAAGTCATTACCTTGCCCGCTTCCGAGCCGGTCGAAGGTGCGCCGCCCTGGTTGCTGGGTCGCATCGCGTGGCGTGGCTGGCGCGTGCCGTTGCTGTCGTTCACCAAGCTCGCCGGGGTGAGCGAGGGCGACAGCGAACAAGCCGTGCGCGTGGCCGTGCTGAAGGCCTTGGGCGGTCATGCCGATCTGCCGTTCGTGGCGGTCATCACGCAGGGCTTCCCGCGTCTGACCACGCTCAACGCCGAACTGATCATTCCCACGCACGATGGCGCGCCGTTGCCGCCCGGCGTGCGGGCACAGGTCCTGGTCCGTGACGACGTGGCGGTGATCCCGGATCTGGAAGGCATCGAAGCCGAACTGATCGACCTGCTCGCGCTGGCGAGCTGATCGCTGGCGCTGCGGGGCGCTAGGGCCTGTTCGCACTATTCATGTGGCCCGCGCCGGGAGCTGTTTGCGCGCAGGCCCTAGAGGTCGCCGTGCAGCGCCTGCAAGGCTGCCAGGGCGGCGAGTCCGGCGGTCTCCGTACGCAAGATACGCGGGCCCAGGCGCAGTCCGTGGAAACCCGCCTCGGCAAGCGAGGCGACGTCGCGACTGCCCAAGCCACCTTCCGGTCCTACCACGAGCACGCCGCCGGCCGGCGTGAAGCGAAGCGCGCCTGCTTGCTGGGTGCCTTCCGGCAGCAGGGCGAGACGCAAGGTGTCGTCGCTGGGCAGTTCCCGTAGCCAAGTGTCGAGCCCGATGGCGGGCACTACCTCAGGCACGCGGGCGCGACCGCATTGTTCGCAGGCGCTGGCCGCCACGGCGCGCCAGTGTGCCAGGCGCTTTTCGGCGCGGCTGGCATCCAGCTTCACCTCCGAGCGTTCGGTAAGCAGGGGCACGATGCGGGCAACCCCGAGTTCCGTGGCCTTTTGCACGATCAGGTCCATTTTCTCGCCGCGGGCCACGCCTTGCGCCAAGGTCAGCCGCAGCGAAGACTCGTTGTCCAGGGCTTGCGACGAGCGTATCTGGGCGGTCACTTCGCGCTTGCCGACGCTGAGGATCACCGAGGGGTAGTCGCTGCCGTCGCCGTTGAACAGCGTGATCGCATCGCCAACGACCAGCCGTAGCACGCGCGTCACATGTTCCCCGGCCTGCTGCGGCAGGGCCAGCTCACTGCCCACGGTCAGCGCTTGGTCAATATGTATGCGAATAGTGCGCATGAAACGTTTTGGCTACGAAGGAATCGTCAGCATAACGGACGAAGGACCGGTTCTAGCGCCCTCCCAGGCGAAACCTGAATGGACGCGAGGTGCTGGCGACAGAACGTTGCGCGGCTGTCCACGCAGGCGCAGCATGCACTTGATCGTCCTTGCCTTTAAGGAGGTGGAGACCATGTTCAGAACCACCCATGCGCTTATCAATCATGCCCTGATTGCCTCGCTGGTTGCCCTGGGTGCCGCCACGGCGGCCTTTGCGCAGGACACTGCGCCACCGGCGTCCACCAACGCCTCCATGCAGGGCGTTGCCGACGCACAGAACAACGCGGCCACGCCGGCAGCGGCGCGTCGACAGGTACTCAAACCAGGCGATCGCAATTGCCTCCAAACCACCGGCAGCCTGATTCCGGCCAAGCCGGGAACTTGCCTCACGGGAGCACCGGGTCGCAGTTACAGCAAGGACGATATCGACCGCACCGGCCAGCCCACTTTGGGGCCGGCCCTGCAAATGCTGGATCCCGCCGTGACGGTGCGCGGCCACTGACGGGCCCAATGACCGTGGCGAGGCGATCAGCCCGCCACGGCGATCTCGATACCACGCATCGCCACGTCGACCAGATGGTCGATCTCCTGCGTCGTGACGACATAGGGCGGCATGAAGTAGATGACGTCACCAAGCGGGCGCAGCACGGCGCTGTGCTCCAGAGCGTGCAGATAGACGCGCAGACCACGTCGCTCGCCGGCCGGGAAAGGGCGTCGAGTGGCTTTGTCCGCCACCAGTTCGACGGCGGCGATCATGCCGGTCTGACGCACATCCGCCACGTGCGGGTGATCCCTCAACGGCGCCAGCCTCGCGCCCAGGTGGGCCGCCAGCGCGCGATTGCGTGATAGCACCGGCTCGTCGCGGAAGATGTTCAGGGTTTCCAGCGCCACGCGGCAGGCCAACGGGTTGCCGGTATAGCTATGCGAATGCAGGAAGGCCTTGCCGGCGCTGTATTCGGCATAGAACGCTGCATAAACCTGTGTCGTGGTGAGCACCGCGGACAGCGGCAGGAAGCCACCGGTAAGTCCCTTGGACAGGCACATGAAATCAGGCGTTACCTGCGCCTGCTCGCAGGCGAACAGGGTGCCGGTGCGACCGAAGCCGACCGCGATTTCGTCCGCGATGAAATGTACGTTGAACTCGTCGCACAGCGCGCGCAGGCCGCTCAGGTAGTCCGGGTGATACATGCGCATGCCGCCCGCACATTGCACCAGCGGCTCGACGATGACGGCACAGACTTCGTGGGCATGTCGCTCCAGCACATGCCGCATGTCGCCGAGGCGCCGCCGGGCGACTTCGGCAGCGCTTTCCCCGGGTTCGGCATCGTAGGCATCCGGCGATGGGGCGAGGATGGGCGTCAGCAGCAACGGTGCATAAGTCTTGCGATACAGCGCCACATCGCTGACCGACAGCGCGCCCAGCGTTTCGCCGTGATAGCTGCCGGTCAGTGCGATAAAGCGCGTCTTCTCGCCATGCCCCTGGTTGAGCCAATAGTGGAAGCTCATTTTCAGCGCCACTTCGATCGCCGCCGAGCCATTGTCGGCGTAGAACACGCGTTCGAGGCCCGGTGGCGTGACACGCACCAGTGCTTCGGCCAACGCCACCGCAGGTTCGTGGGTGAAGCCGGCGAAGATCACGTGCTCCAGCGTGCGGGCCTGCTCGGCAAGCGCGGCGGCGAGTCGCGGATTGGCGTGGCCAAAGATATTGGTCCACCACGAACTGATGCCGTCCAGATAGCGGCGGCCGTCCGTGCCGATCAGCCAGGCGCCGTCGCCGCGGGCGATGGGCACCATGGGTACCGTTTCGTGATCCTGCATCTGGGTGCAGGGGTGCCACAGGTGGCCCAGGTCGCGGCGCACCAGGGAATCGACAGCGGGAGAGGTATTCATGCGGCTATGATCGGGGTTTGGAGCGTACTCACTCAAGTCTTGCAAGCACTGCGGGAGTCGGTTTGAAGCGTTGGCGAGCTGTATGGATCGGCCTGTTGGCCGTGCTCTTGATCGGTTTTGGACTGCTGTGGTTCCTTCCCGCAAGCTGGGCCGTGCCCATGCTCGCTGCTCGGCTGCCTGCCGTTCGCCTGCAGCAAGTGAGTGGCTCACTGTGGGACGGGCGGGCAGGCCAGGTGCTGTCTGCCAAGGGCGAGGATCTGGGTCGTGTGAGCTGGCGGCTATCGCGGCGCGCCCTGCTTGGTGAGACCCGGTTACAGCTGAATCTACATGGCACACGGATGGATTTTGCCGGGCGCATGGTCGGGCCGAGTGCCGCTGAGGCGACCTGGATGGACGTCCATTTGCGTGCCGATCTGGGGTTGCTTGGTCCGCTGCCGATGCTGCCAATAGGACAGCCGCGCGGTGTATTGCGCGTCGATGCAGGACGCGTGCAACTGCATGGTGGCTGGCCGCAGGAACTGGATGCCCGGGTGCGATGGGAAAACGCCGGCTTGCTGACGCCACGCAACGGCAACCTAGCGCTCGGCAATCTGCTGATCAGCGTGCAGGGGAGCGCAGGGGTGCTGGCTGGACACGTGCAGGACGATGGCAGCGGTCCGCTGCGTATCGATGGCCGGTTTCAGCTGAGTCCGTTGGCCCGCCGTCTCGCGGCGACGGCGGCGCCACGCGAGCCGAATCCCGCATTGCAGCGCTGGTTGGCCGGCTTGGGTCCTACCGACGCCAGCGGCAAGACGCACATCCATTACAGTGGCGGTCTCGCGGCCGCCATGCCAGAGGGAACACGATGAGTGGATTGAATCTGTCGCACGCACTGGACGCCGCGCGTGAGGCTGCGCAGGCCGCCGCCGAGGTATTGCGGCACTACTGGAAGCGTGGCGTCGAGGTCGAGCTGAAGAGCGACGATACGCCGGTTACCGTGGCCGATCGCGAGGCCGAACTGGCGATCCGCAAGGTGCTGCAAAAAGCCTTGCCCGAAGCGGCCATCTACGGCGAGGAGTTCGGTCGCGACGACGGTGTCCATGAGCTGCTGTGGATGGTCGACCCGCTCGATGGCACCAAGAGCTTCGTACGACGCACGCCGTTTTTTTCCACCCAGATCGCGCTGATGCACCACGGCGAACTGGTGCTCGGCGTGTCCAGTGCCCCGATCTATGGCGAGACCATGTGGGCCAGCAGCGGCGGTGGCAGCTGGTTCGAGGGCCAGCGCGTGCATGTGGCTGCCACGACAGCGCTGGCCCACGCGGCCATCTCCACCGGCAACATCAAGTCGCTCACCGCCGATGCCCGCTGGGCGGAACTGGGTGCCATGATTCGCGAGAGCAACCGCATTCGCGGCTATGGCGATTTCTGCCACTACCACCTGCTGGCGCGTGGCGGCCTGGACCTGGTGCTCGAGTCGGACGTGAGCATCCTCGATGTCGCCGCCCTGGCGGTGATCGTGCGTGAAGCGGGCGGCATCTTCACGGACCTGGATGGCCAGGCATTGACGCTGCATTCACGCAGCGTGCTCGCGGGTACACCCGCCCTCCATGAACTTGCCCTGGCGCGTCTGCGTCGGGCGCTCAAGGGATAGAATGCGCCGATGCGCAAGCCACCGATCATCCATGCCACCCGGGACGTCCACGACAGCCATTTCCTGCATGTCGAGCAGCTCGATCTTGAATTTTCCAACGGCGAGCGCCGGATCTATGAACGCTTGAAGGGCGGCGGCCTGGGCGCCGTCATCATCGTGCCGATGCAGGACGAGGACACCGTCCTGCTGGTTCGCGAGTACGGCGCGGGCGTGGGGCGTTA
>DASXND010000108.1:0-5522 GCA_036495265.1 Dyella sp. | reverse complement strand
AACCCGCGCCTGGATCCCCAGGTGGCGCAGCCTGCGGGCACGCGCCTCGTGGTTCCCAAGGTCTTGGAGCGGCCTTTCGAAGCACGTTGCACCGATGGTCCCTGGCCGATCCTGGCCAATGACCTGCATACGGCCGTGCTGCCCATCGTGCCGTCCACGCCACCGCCGCCGGCACCGGTGGCACGCTCGTCGAGCACGTCCAGGACGCGCAGTTACGTGGTCAAGCGTGGCGACACCCTGACCAGCGTCGTGAACAAGCTCGGCTGTTCCTCGATTGAGGAAGTGACCGACATGAACGACCTCAAGCATCACCAGCTCAAGCCAGGGCAGACCCTGAAGCTACCGACCTGTCGCTGAGGACGTTTCGGCAGGCATCATGACGCCGGTCGACAACGAAAAACGCCGCCCCTTAGGGCGGCGTTTTTCGTTCCACAGGCAATCGTGATCAGGCGGCGGCAGGTGCCTGCATCCACTTCTCTACGGTGTCGGTGCGGTGGTCTTCCTTCAACTCGCGCAGCACGCGCATCAGCTGGCGGTGATGCGGCTGCAAGTTGGGGTGCGGCGTGTCCTTGGTCTCGTGATAGGCCGCGGCAAGCCACAGGGCGATACCGCGCATGGCCACTTCCGGGTTGTCAGAGCGGGCACGCGCAAAGCCGATATCGGTGCCCTGGCCCCAGGGCAGGTAGCGTTCTTCGGGGGGCGTCCCATAGAGGTGCGGGAAGTCGCTGCGCGCGGCCTGCCCGATTTCACGCAGCGCCATCGTGCCGAGTCGAGAGCGGCTGCGCTTGGGTAGTGCGTTGATGCTGTGCTCAATCTCGCGAAATTGCCGGCCCAGCTGCCGGCCGCGAATCATCGCAATAAGTCGGGTCACGATGCGCACGGGCTGTCCTCGGTCTGACCAGGGAAAGGGCGCACAGGTGGCGCCGCCGAGCCGGGATGTTAATCGTGCTCGCGATGACAATGCGCCAAAAACGTCACAAAACGACGGAGCGCGTCACCGTGGTGTCAATATTTTGACGCCACGAGCGGTCAGCCCTGGAGCCGGGTACCCATGCGCTGCCCCACTTTTACGGGCGCCTGCGGAGCGAGTTGATCGAGTTCCGCCATGCCTTCCGGGAACAGCAGGATGACGGTGGAGCCCATGTTGAAGCGGGCCATTTCGGCAAAGCGATCCAGCGTAATGTTCTGGCCGGTGAATGACTTGCGACGGATCGAGGAGGCATAGGGCGGGATCACCAGACCGTCCCACACGGTGGCCACGCTGGACACCAGGATCGCGCCAACCATCACCACCACGAAGGGGCCATGTTCACCTTCGAAGTGGCAAACCAGTCGCTCGTTGCGCGCGAACAGGCGCGGGATGGCTTCCACCGCGAACGGGGCCACGCTGAAGATGCGGCCAGGCACGTGCACGGTTTCCTTGAGCGTACCGGACAGTGGCATGTGCACGCGGTGGTAGTCACGCGGCGACAGGTAAATGGTGGCAAAGCGACCGTTGCGATACGGCGTGGCACTGGCCTCGTCGCCTAGCAATTCCGCAGCCGTGTACTCCTGGCCTTTGGCCTGGAAGATGCGGCCGTCGACGATCTTGCCCAGCTGACTGATCTTGCCGTCGGCAGGCGAGAGCAGGGCGCTCGGGTCCGGATCCGGACGACGCGCATCAGGCCGCAGCTTGCGCGTAAAGAACGCATTGAAGTGCTGGTAGGCCAGTTCGTCGGGCTGCGCCGCCTCGGCCATATTGACCTGGTAATTGCGCACGATGGTGCTGATCAGGAAGTCCTTCCACGGCTTGAACGTCCAGCGCGTGGCCCAGTAGACCACCCGCGACAGGGCGCGATGGGGAAGGATGTATTGCAGGAGTACGTTAAAGGTCATCCCGCAAGTATGAACGATGCGCGATGTTTACGCCCCGATCGCACGCTCCTGCTCCTTCTCCCCAAAGGGGAGTAAGGAGCCGCGCGCGCCGACAGGGCAGGCTGTCGAAACGTCCGCCTCCAGCGGCAACCTGGCCGCCAAATCGCAACCAGGCCCGTGGCTAGGGCCGCCGCCGGCCCGTCGTCCGGCACCGGCTATACTTGGCGACCCCCAAAAGACCAGCAGCCCTGCCGTGACCCACGAACTCGCCTCCATCATCGACTTCATCCGTTACGGTGCCAGCCGCTTCTCGGCGGCCGGGCTCACCTTCGGTCATAGCCACGACAACCCCATCGACGAGGCCACGCATCTGGTACTCGCCAGCCTGCATCTGCCGCCGGATATTCCGCCGGCCTATGGCGCAGGCAGGCTGACCACCGAAGAGCGCGAGCGCGTGCTGGCCTTGATCGAGCGTCGCGTCACTGAGCGCCTGCCGGTGGCTTACCTGGTGGGCGAAACCTGGTTTGCGGGATTGAAGTTCAAGAGCGATCGTCGTGCCCTGGTGCCGCGTTCGCCGATCGCCGAGTTGATCGAATCGGGCTTCGCGCCCTGGCTGGATCATCGCCATGTCGAGCGGGCGCTCGACTTGTGCACCGGCTCGGGCTGCATCGGCATTGCGATGGCCGAGTACAACCCGGACTGGCACGTCGATATCGTCGACATCAGTGATGAGGCGCTGTCGCTAGCCCGCGAGAACATCGTGTTCCAGCATGTCGAAGGCCGCGTCGAGGCGGTCAAGTCCGACCTGTTCAACGGGCTGAAGGAACGCCGTTATGACCTCATAGTCTCCAATCCGCCGTATGTCACCGAAGACGAATACGCCGCGCTACCGGGCGAGTACGGCCATGAACCCAAGCTCGGTCTGACCTCGGGCGCGGATGGCCTGGACATCTGCGTGCGCATGCTCGACGAGGCGGCTGATTACCTTACGGAAGACGGTTTGCTGATCGTCGAAGTGGGCGAGAGCGAGCACGCGCTGGCCGCCCTGCTGCCGGAAGTGCCGTTCGTGTGGATCGAGTTCAAGGTGGGCGCGATGGGCGTGTTCGCGCTGGAGCGCCGCGATCTTATCGAGCATGCCGCGGTCATCCGTGAGGCGGCAGCCGCGCGCCAAGGCCGCTGATCCGCGGCGAGGAACGGGGCGCCCCTGCCCAGCTGGAGTGGAAGGGCGCGCCGTCGGAACATACAGCCGGGGTCGCATCGCGCTAAGCTGTGCGGGTTTCCGTCCAGACGTCCAGAGCCCCGTGTCCAGTAATTCCTTCGGCAAACTCTTCACCGTCACTACCTTCGGCGAGAGCCACGGACCGGCCATTGGCTGCGTGATCGATGGTTGCCCGCCGGGTCTGGCCATTGCGCCGGAGGAATTTCGCGCTGATCTCGATCGTCGCGCCACCGGCAAGAGCCGGCATACCTCGCAGCGGCGCGAAGCCGACGAGGTGGAAATCCTCTCCGGCGTTTTCGAGGGTCGCACTACCGGCACGCCGATCGCGCTGCTGATCCGCAACACCGATCAGCGCAGCAAGGACTATGGCGATATCGCCCAAACCTTCCGCCCCGGGCACGCCGATTACACCTATTGGCAGAAATACGGCATCCGCGATCCGCGCGGTGGCGGGCGTTCGTCCGCCCGCGAAACGACCATGCGCGTGGTCGCCGGCGTGATCGCCAAGAAGTGGCTGGCCGAGCGCTACGGTGTGCGTGTGCGCGGCTACATGGCGCAAATCGGCGAAATCACCCCGGGCACCTTCGACTGGGATGTGGTCGAACAGAATGCATTCTTCTGGCCCGATGCCCATGAAGTTTCGGCGCTGGAATCGTATATGGATGCCTTGCGCAAGTCGGGCGATTCCGTGGGTGCCCGCGTGAACGTGGTGGCCGACGGCCTACCCCCAGGCTGGGGCGAGCCCATTTACGGCAAGCTCGACGGCGACCTGGCCGCCGCGCTGATGTCGATCAATGCGGTAAAGGGCGTGGAGATCGGCGATGGCTTCGCCGTGGTCACCCAGCATGGTAGCCAGCATCGCGACGAAATGGCCTTGGACGGCTTTACGTCCAATCATGCTGGCGGCATCCTGGGTGGCATCAGTACTGGCCAAGCGGTGATCGCCTCCATGGCGCTCAAGCCGACCTCCAGCATCCTCATTCCCGGGCGCAGCGTGAACCTGGCTGGCGAGCCGGTCGAGGTGGTCACCAAGGGGCGTCATGACCCTTGTGTCGGCATCCGCGCCACGCCGATTGCGGAAGCGATGGTGGCGCTGGTGTTGATGGATCACGCGCTGCGTCATCGCGCGCAATGTGGGGATGTGGGCGAGGTTAGCCCTCGTATCCCCTAGGTTTCACGGGCGAACCGTATTGATGCTTCGCCCTGAGCAGAGAGTTGAAGTAGCACCGATGACTGCCAAACCGAAAGTCTGGGTCGCGCGCCCCCTGTTCCCCGATGTGTTGGCGCGCCTGGCTGAATATTTCGACGTGCAGGCCGAGGCCGTTGAGCATAAACACACCGCGGCGGAACTGAGGGAAAAGCTGGCCCATGTGGATGGCGCCCTGCTGGGCTTGTCCGATCGCATCGACGCCGAGGTGCTCGAGGGTAACCACCGACTCAAGGTGGTGGCCAATCTGGGCGTCGGCTACAACAATCTCGATCTGGATGCGATATCCAAGGCCGGCGTGCTCGCCTGCAATACGCCCGACGTGCTCACCGAGAGCGTGGCCGACTACGCCTGGGCCCTGATGCTGGCCGCGGCCCGTCGCGTGGGTGCGGCCGAGCGCTGGCTGCGGGCAGGGCACTGGGCGGGTAGCCGTATGCGTTTCGATGACTGGTTGGGCGTCGATGTACACGGCCGGACACTGGGCATCCTGGGCATGGGGCGCATCGGCCGGGCGATTGCGCGGCGGGCCTGCGGCTTCGACATGCGGGTGATCTATCACAACCGTTCACGCTTGCCCGAGACGGTCGAGCGCGAGTGCCGCGCCACCCTGGTTGGCAAGCCCGAGCTGCTGCGCCAAGCGGACCATCTCGTGCTGGTGCTACCTTTCACGGCGGCGAACCGGCATGCGATTGGCGCCGAAGAGCTGGCCCAAATGAAGTCCTCGGCGGTGCTGGTCAATATCGCGCGGGGCGGCATCGTGGACGATGTGGCGTTGGCGGCGGCCTTGCAGGATGGCAAGCTGGCGGCAGCGGGCCTGGATGTGTTCGAGGGCGAGCCCGCGGTGCATTCCGATTTGCTGGCGTTGGACAATGTGGTACTAAGCCCGCATATCGCCAGCGCAAGCGAAGATACGCGTCGCTCCATGGCCCGGATGGCGGCCGACAATGTGATCGCTGCCCTGGGTTATGGTGAAGCGGCCGGAAAGCCGCCGACGCCACTCAATCCGGCGGTCATGAGCCACTGGGCAACACGTAAAGCGTGACGATATTCACGCCCGGGCGTGTCGCAGGTTGTTTTGTGTGCTGTCCCGGTTAGATTTCCGCTAATGCGGAGATCGGCGCCGTCGGACGGTTTTCCGATTACTCCTACCTGATAGCGGAATATGAGCAAGAAGAGCAGTTACAAGGTGGCGATGGTTGGCGCGACAGGCGCCGTGGGTGAAACCTTGCTGGCGATCCTGGC
>DASXND010000107.1:0-4188 GCA_036495265.1 Dyella sp. | reverse complement strand
AAGCGTTCGCGGAAGCCGCCACGCTTGATCCACGGCAACAGGATGGGCAAGACGCCGCCGGTGAGGTAGACGCCGTCCCAGCCGCCGAGGCTCAGTACCAGATCGCCTGCCACGCTACCGAAGATGCCCGCCAGCGTTTCTACCGTGCGCACGCACAGCGGATCGGTGCCGGCCTCGGCACGCGAGGTGATGTCTTCGGGCGTGTATTCCTCGGCCGGCTGGCCGGCCATGTCGGCCAGGGCGAGATAGAGATTCACCAGGCCGTTGCCGCAGATCATGCGCTCGTTGGACACGCGACCGAAGCGGTCGTTGAGGCGGTGCAGGATCTCCACGTCCTCGGTGGTGTGCGCGGCGAAGCCGGCGTGGCCGCCCTCGGTCTCCAGTACGATCCAGTTCGATTCGCGGCGCAGCAGGCCGGCGACGCCCAGGCCGGTACCCGGGCCCATTACGACGAAGGTCTGCGGCTCGCGCTGACCCAGCTGCGGCAGCGCCTGCGGGCCGACTGACGACGTCTGTTCGGCGAGCAGCAGGGGTACGGCCATGGCCTGCGCGGCGAAGTCGTTGACCAGATGCACCGACTCCATCTCCAGCTCGGTCTGCAGCGCGTGCGCCGCCACCTGCCAGGGATTATTGGTGACCTTGACCGTCTCGCCTTCACTGATGCGGCCGGCCGCGGCGATGATGGCGCGCTGGGCACGATGGCCGGTGTCTTCGAAGTACTGACGGATCGCGTCAGCCATCGAGGCATAGTCCTTGACCCGATAGCGACGGACGCTGTCTTCCATCAACGGCGCCGTACGGCCCGTATCGGCCAGGGCCAAACGCACATTGGTGCCGCCGAGGTCAGCAAGCAGGGTCGGGGCGGCACGGGCTGGCGTTCTCATGGAGGGTCCTGGCGGCGGGGAACGATAAGGGTGACTCCCCGAAGCCTGTTCGTCCAGTAGTGCGCAGGCATTTGGACGCCAGAAGGCGGGCTCCGATGGCCCTGTTTCGCCATCCGCGGCGGAATGGAAGTTGCTCGACCATGCCGCCTTTCGCTGCTCGCGCCGTTCGCTAGTGCTGCGCGGCCGGTGCCGCCGCAGGCTCGGCGGCGCGTGGATCGTAGCCCGTCATCATGGGCTGTCCTGCCGGTGGCAGCCCCCGCATATGCGTTACCAGCGCTGCGTCCACCGAACCGCCTCGATTGCCCCAGCTGGAGCGCACGAAGCTCAATATTTCAGCCACCTGGTGGTCGCTTAGCCGATCGCGGAAAGCCGGCATGGTGAATTGACTCGGTGCATCGCGACCCGACGGCATGGTGCCGCCATGCAGAACCAGCCGAATGATGGAGCGCGGGTCGTCGCCGTTGACGGCCGGGTTGCCGGCCAGTGCCGGAAACACGTAGCCGTAACCGTGACCGTCCGTGCGGTGGCAGGTGGCGCAGTTGTCGATATAGAGCTGCGCACCCGCTGCACTCACGTTGCCGGCGAACAAGGCGTCGCGCGTGGCCTGGTCATAGGTAAGCGGAGTCTCCTGGCGCGATGGCGTGAGCGACTTGAGGTATTGCGCGACCGCCGTGAGGTCGTCGTCACTCATGAACTGCGTGCTGTGTTCCACCACGTCGTACATCGCGCCAAAGATGGCACTGCGCTCGTTGCGCCCGCTCTTGAGCACGGTCACCAGCTCCGCTTCCGACACGCTGCCGAGACCGCTGGCTGGTTCGCCACGCAGGCTGGGCGCAATCCAGTTGTCACTCTCGCCGCCACTGAGGAACAGTGGGCTGTTGCCCAGTGAGCGTTCCTGCAGCGTGAACGCTCGCGGCGTGTGGCAGGCTCCGCAATGGCCGAGTCCTTCGACCAGATACTCGCCGCGCGCCAGCACCGGATGCTGCGACATCGCCACTTGCATCGGTTCGACCTTCGGAGCGAACAGCCAGCGCCAATACGTCAGCGGCCAGCGCATCGACAGCGGCCAGTGAATGCGGTTGTGCAGATTGTCCTGCTCCACCGGCGTTACGCCGCGCATGAAATAGGCATACAGCGCCTGGATGTCCTGATCGCTTACCCGTGAGAACGAAGGGAAGGGCATCGCCGGGTACATCGATTGTCCCGAAGGCTTGATGCCTCGCCGCACGGCTCGCTCGAACTGACCATAGGTGTAGCTGCCGATACCGGTCCTCGGATCAGGCGTGATGTTGGTGCTGAAGATGGTGCCGATCGGCGAAGCGATCGGCAGGCCGCCCGCGAAGGCCTTGCCGCCAGGCGCCGTGTGGCAGGCAGCGCAGTCGCCCAGCCTGGCCAGGTACTCGCCCTGCTTGACCTGCGCATCGGTCGGCATCGGCAGCGTCGCTGCGGCGTCACCGCCACCGCGACCCAGGGCCAGGGTCGCCAGCCAGGCCAGCACGACCAGCACGACCAGCCACAGGATGACGCGCAGCAGGCTGCCACCACGACTTCGACGACGATGGGCCAGGGTGTTCATACCTGCACCAGGGGACCGGGGTTCTTGAGGTAGGTCTCACGGATCGCCTTGACCGATCGGTAGGTCAGGCCGCCGATGAGGCCGGTCGGGTTGTAGCCGATGTTTTGCGGAAACGCCGAGGCGCCGGTGACGAACACGTTATGCACGTCCCAGCTCTGCTGGAAGTTGTTCAGCGCACTGGTGTTGGGGTCCTTGCCCTGGATGACGCCGCCGGTGGTGTGCGTGGTCTGGTACTGGCGCACGTCGTAGTGGTCGCCGGGCTTGCGGATGGTCTGCGCGCTCTGGCGCGGCTTCATCTGGTCGACGATCTCCTGCGCACGGTCGGTCAGGAAGCGCGTCATCTTGTATTCGTTGTCATGCCAATCGAAGGTCATGCGCAGCAAGGGCAGGCCGAAGCTGTCCTTGTAGGTGGGGTCGAGATCGAGATAGCGATCGCGATAGGACATCACCGAGCCGTGCGTCTGTAGGCCGGTGGTGTGCAGGTAACTGTCCTTGGCGGCGCGCTTCCACTTCTCGCCCCATGCGGGCGTGCCCGGTGGCAAGGTCAGCTGCTGGATCGGGCGCCCGCCGGTCTGTCCGCCCAAAATGTAACCGCCGCCGACGAAGCCGTGCGGGCCATGATCGAAATGGTCCGAGTTGTAGTCGTCGATGATCTGGTTGCCGCCCGAGCCCGCGCCGACGAAGGGGTTGATCGCCACGTCCTTGTCGTAGAACAGCGAGATGCCGCTCATCATCTGGTAGGCGTAGTTCTTGCCAATGACGCCGGTGCCGGTCTTCGGGTCGTACGGCTTGCCGATACCCGACATCAGCATCAGACGCACGTTGTGCATCTGGAACGCGGCGACGATCACCAGGTCCGCCGGCTGTTCCACCTGCTGGCCCTGCGCGTCGATATAGGTGACGCCGGTGGCGCGCTTGCCGGTGTTGTCGAGATTGACGCGGGTGACATGGCTGTTCGTGCGCAGCTCGAAATTCTGGCGGCGCATCAACACCGGCAGGATGGTGGTCTGTGGTGAGGCCTTGGAATACATGTAGCAGCCGAAGCGCTCGCAATAGCCGCACAGATTGCACGGCCCCAGGCGCGCGCCATACGGATTGGTGTACGGCTGCGACGCATTGGACGATGGTTGCGGAAACGGTTTGTGGCCGAGCGCGCGTGCGGCATCGGCGAATAGTTTGGCGGCGTAGTTGTCGGCTACGGGCGGATTCGGATACTCGCGACTGCGTCTCCCCTCAAAGGGATTGCCGCCATCCTTGATGTCGCCATTGAGATTGCCGGCGCGTCCCGAGGTGCCGCATACATATTCGAACTGGTCGAAGAAAGGTTCCAGCTCGTCATAGCTGACGCCATAGTCCTGGATCTGCATATCTTCCGGCATGAACTTCTTGCCGTAGCGCTTGGTGATATGGCTCTCGAACTCCAGGTCCTCTGGCGATGGCCGGTAATGCTGGCCATTCCAGTGGATGCCGGCGCCACCGACGTGGTTGCCGAACAGGAACGAACCGTACTGGCGATACGGCACGGCGGTTTCATCCAGGGTGTGGCGGATGGTTATCGTTTCACGCGCCAGTGGCTGGAACAGGCCACCACGGATGCCATAGGCCAACTCATCGGCGCTGCGCGGATAGGCGAAATCCGGCGAGGTATCGCGATAGTCCCCGCGCTCCAGCGCGAGTATGTTGATGCCGGCATCGGCCAGCTCCATGGCCATGATCGCGCCGGTCCAG
>DASXND010000106.1:0-11621 GCA_036495265.1 Dyella sp. | reverse complement strand
GCACCGGGCAGAAGCACGGCGACCGTGCCTGCATGGGCCATCGCGCGAATACCGTGCTCGCTGAGGTGCTCCAGATGATCGGCGGAGAGTCCGTTGAAGGACGCGACCAAGGCCGCTCCGTCGAGATCGGACAACTGCTCGGCGTGCAGCTTTACCGGCAGGCCCAATTGCGTGGCGCGCTCGAAGACGCGATGCGTTTCCGTGGGCGTGAAACCGATGTTCTCGCAGAATGCGTCGACCGCATCGATCAATCCCTCGCCAGCGAGCGTGGGCAACATGACGTCGCATACCAGGTCGACATAGGTATCACGATCGTCCCGAAACTCCGGTGGCAGCGCGTGCAGGCCGAGAAAGGTCGTGCGCACGGTGATGCCTAGCGCGTTGCCGAGGCGGCGCGCGACCCGCAGCATGCGACGTTCGGTGTCGAGATCCAGTCCATAGCCGGATTTGATCTCAAGGGTGGTGACGCCATCAGCGAGCAGGGCATGCGCGCGCGGCAGCGCCTGGGCGAATAGTGCATCTTCGCTCGTTTCGCGCGTGGCCTTGACGGTGGAGACGATGCCGCCGCCGGCGCGCGCGATCTCTTCGTAGCTGGCGCCATTGAGGCGTAGATCGAATTCGTGCGCCCGATTACCGCCGAACACGAGGTGGGTATGGCAGTCGATCAGTCCTGGTGTGATCAGCGCACCGTCCAGGTAGTCGACGTGCACAGCCAGCTCTTCGGCATCGCCGGGCAAGTCGCTCTGTGCTCCGATCCAGGCGATGCGTCCTTGATGCAGCGCAATCGCGCCTTGTTCGATCAAGCCATACGGCGCCTCACCGGCAAACGTCGCCAGCGTGGCATCGAGCAGCAGGTGGTCCCAGCGTGTAGTCATGCGGGTCAGCGGTGGTGTGGGGACGACGAGGTCATCCGGGTGATCGTCGGAAGGCGGATTCGGCGTCGCCGGATCTTCAACCATGGGTTCGTCGGCGCGCTGTTGCATCGCCTCATCGCTGGCGGAAACATCGCCTTCGGCCAGGGTATCGCGCTGCGCTTTGGCGTTGCGCCGCGCCAGCTCATGCTCATAGCCCTCGATCAGCTTGTCGGCCAGCGCGCGGTACACCGGTTTGCGCGAAAAGATGGACGAGGCCGCCCGCGCGATCAGGCAGGTCGCCATGATCGGCAACACCATCTGCTGGTTGGCGGTGAGCTCCATCGAGATGACCGTCGCCGTCAGTGGCGCCTGGGTGACGCCGGAGAGATAGGCCGCCATGCCGAGCAAGGCCATCGCGGAAACATCGACGCCGGGCAGGATCGTGCTCAGATTCTGCCCCAGGCCGGCACCAACCGCCAAGGCAGGCGAGAAGATGCCACCGGGAATGCCCGCCCAGTACGAGGCGATATTGCCGAGGAACTTCAGCGCGCCGAAGCTCGCGACCGTATCGCCGTGGCCTTCGAGGATTTCCTTGGCCTGGGCATAGCCTGTGCCATAGAGTCCGCTATGGGTGAGCTGGCTGAGCAGCACCAGGGCGAGGCCGCAGGCGCCGGCAAACACGACGGGCTGGCGGGCGCGCAGTCGACCGACCAGGCCACGGAAGCCATGGTTGCTAGGCTGGATAAGCCGGGCGAACAGGCCGCCCACCAGGCCGCAGACGATACCGGCGGCGAGCACCGCCCACCACGCCTGGCCCAGGGGCAGGCCGATGTCGAAATGGCCAAAGTAGGAGTAGTTGCCGAGGATGCCCAGCGACACCACACCCGAGACGATCACCGCCGTGAGCAGGGTGCCGCTCATGCGATGCTCGAACGCACCGCTCATTTCCTCGATGGCGAACACCACACCGGCCAGCGGCGTATTGAAGGCCGCGGCGAGGCCGGCGGCGGAGCCCGCCAGAATGAAGCGACCTGCTGCCGTGGGGTCATCAAAGCCGAAGCGACGGCCCAGCGAATAGAGCAGGCCCGCGCCCACGTGCACGGTAGGACCTTCGCGCCCCACCGACGCACCACCTGCCAGGGCAGCCAGGGTCAACGCCATCTTGCCGATCGCCACTCTCAGCGAGAGCAGGCGCTGGCGAAAGTCTTCGTCTTCCACCTTGAGTGCGGCGATAGCCTGGGGAATGCCCGAGCCGCGTGTGGGTTTCAACGCGCCCTGGGTAAGCCAGGCGAGCAACGCAAACGTGACCGGTGTGATCAGGAAAGCCCAGAAGCGGTTGTGGGTCACCACGCCACGGAACAGGCCGTAGACATAGTCGGCCGCTTGTGCAAAGCCCACTGCGGCCAGGCCTACCAGTACGGCGCCGCTCCAGAACAACACGCGGCGACGCCATTGCACGGGCGAGAACAGCTCCGAATCAGTAAGGCGCTTGAGACGCCCCGATGTGGTGGCCCGCGATCCCGGGCTGGCGCCGTCCTCGGCGCCGCTCACTTGCGCACCTCGGACTTGCGCGTCCAGCGCGTTTCGTAAAGATCGAAGCGGCGATCCTTGAGGTTCTGCACGGCGCCGGCGTTGCGGGCGCGGGCAAGACTGCCTAGATGGAGATCAGCGAAGAGCACGGTTTCGATATTGGGCGTGGAGTCGGCGGCGATGCCATCGCGCGCGAAGGGGAAATCACTCGGCGTCAGGATGCAGCTCTGGCCGTACTGGATGTCGAAATTGTTCACCCCCGGCAGGTTGCCGACGTTGCCCGAAAGCACCACGTAGCACTGGTTCTCGATCGCCCGCGCCTGCGAGCAGTAGCGCACGCGCAGGTAACCCTCGCGCACATCGGTGCAGAACGGTACGAACAGGATCAGCGCGCCCTGATCGACCAGGTGGCGTGCAACTTCAGGGAACTCCGAGTCGTAGCAGATCATCACGCCGATCGGGCCGCAGTCGGTCGGGATGGTCGCCGCGCTGTCGCCGCCGGTGATATTCCACACGGTGCGTTCGCTGGGCGTCGGGTGGATCTTTTCCTGCTCGTGGATCGAGCCGTCGCGCAGGCATACGTAGCAGACATTATGGATGTCGCCGTTGGCCTGCTCGGTCGGGTGCGAGCCGGCAATGATATTGATGTTGTAGTTCACTGCGAGGTGGCTGAAGAGTTCTTTCACCTGCGGCGTGTACTGGCTGAGCTTGCGAATCGATTCGACCGGCGACAGTTCCTCGTTCTCGATCGACAGCAGCTGCAAGGTGATCAGTTCGGGGAAGGTGACGAAGTCCGCGCTGTAGTCGGCGGCGATATCGGTGAAGTATTCGACCTGGGTCGCAAACTCCTCGAACGAACGGATGCGCCGCTGCAGGTATTGCACCGAAGCCACGCGCACCAGGTCGGGCAGACGCTGGGTCGACGGAATCGACGGAATATCGGGCTGGTTGAGCAGCTCCGGATTGCGCCAGACCAGATGCGCCGCATAACCCAGCGACTCGTAATCGGACGGCACGTAGCCGCGCAGCAGGCCGATCACCTCGAAGTCGTTGCTCCGCTGGAAGCTCAGCGTGAGGTCACGGCGTTTGCCTTCCACCACGGCCTGCACGTAGGCATCGGCGCTGCCGTAGCGGTGCAGGTTGCGGGCGAGGCCCGGGATGCGCCCACCGAATACGATGCCGCGCAGTTTCAGGTCGCTGCAAAGACGCTTGCGCGCCTGGTACAGGCGCTGGCCGATGCGCATATTGCGATAGTCGGGATGGACCACCACTTCCATGCCATACAACCAGTTGCCATCGGCCTTGTGGCGCGAGCCCATGCCGCCGCCGGTGATCTGCATCCACGTATGCGGCGCGAGCGCGGTGGCTTCGTCGATACGGAAGGTGGCGCAATAGCCGACGATCTTCCCTTCGTACTCGACCACAAACTGCCCTTCGGGGAAATGCGTCTGCTGGGATCGCAGCATTTCCGCCGAATGCCCCCACTCGGCCGTGTAGACCCGTGCGGTGAGCTCGACCAGACTGGCTACGTCGGCAGGCTTGGCCTGGCGTACCAGTAGCTTTGGCGCGTCTTCTCGGATCTTCTTGGCCATGGGCGCATTATGCCGCAGCGGGCTGAACGACGTGGCCGGGCGGGGCGGTTAAGGCAACGCTGAATAAGTATTCGCCGTCGTCACCGGCCCTGTCTGCTCGCAGATCACAGGGGCGACGGCGAAGGCAGACTGGCTGTCTGTCGAGGCGGCGCCCCGAAGAGATGCGGGCAGACAGGGCCGGCCCCACCGAAGGGATATCAAATGATGGGGTGATGCCTGGAAGGCCCACAGGCTGCGCCGCACGGCTTGGCAAGACGGCCAGTCTTCCCGGCGCCGTACGACACACCCTGCGGGCCTTCCAGGCATCATGCCGACGGCGAATACTTATTCAGCGTTGCCTTAAACTCGGCGGGATATCCCAAGGAGCAGGCACATGGGCGCCACCATTCCGACCAATTACGTCGCAGATCGGGTCTGGACCACGCAGGGCTGGGCCGGCGATGTCAGGATGTCGATCGACGATCGCGGCTACCTCGCCAGCACGGCGACGGGCGAGGCCGAGCGGCTAGGGCATTGGGTGCTACCTGGTATGCCCAACCTGCATTCGCATGCGTTCCAGCGCGCCATGGCGGGCCTGGCCGAGCGCAAGGGCAAGAGTGACGACAGCTTCTGGACCTGGCGCGAAACCATGTATGCGTTTGCCGCCGCCATTGGCCCGGACGAGCTCAAGGCCATTGCCGCCCAGCTCTATGTGGAAATGCTCAAGAGCGGCTACACCCAGGTTTGCGAATTCCACTACCTGCATCACCAGCCGGACGGCACGCCTTACGCGCAGCCGGAGGCGATGTCATTGGCTTTGATCGAAGCGGCCCGCGAAGCGGGCATTACGCTGACCCTGCTACCTGTGTTGTATATGAGCGGTGGTTTCGATGGCCGTCCATTGACGCCGCGTCAGCGTCGCTTTGGCCACGACCTGCCTTCTTACCTGCGCCTGCTTGAGACCTTGCAGAAGTATGAGAACGAAAAGCTCCGCGTGGGCATAGCCTTGCATTCCCTGCGTGCCGTGCCAGAGGACGCGATGCGCAACGTACTGGCGAGCGATGCCGCGAAAAGTTGCCCCATCCATATCCACATCGCCGAACAGCTTGGCGAAGTGCAGGACTGCCTCGCCACGCGCGGCGCCCGCCCGGTGGAATGGTTGCTCGACCACGCCGACGTCGACGCGCGATGGACCCTGGTGCACGCCACGCATCTGAGCGCAGGGGAAACCTCGCGACTGGCGCGTAGCGGCGCGGTGGCGGGTTTGTGTCCGACCACCGAGGCTAATCTCGGTGATGGCCTGTTCCCGTTGGCTGACTATCTTGATGCGCACGGCACGCTGGGCGTGGGCTCCGATTCGCACATCTCGGTGTCGCCGGTGGAGGAGTTGCGCTGGCTTGAATACGGCCAACGTCTGTCGTCGTGCCATCGCAATATCGCCGCGCGCCGCCAAGGCGATAGCGTGGGCGAAACGCTTTGGCCTGCCGCACTGCGCGGTGGTGCCTTGGCCTCGGGCCTGCCGATTGGCGAGCTGCGTGCGGGAGCGCGTGCGGATCTCCTGGTGCTCGATGATCGCGCCGCGCTGTTGACCGCGCGCGATGAGCACGCCGTCATCGACAGTTTCCTGTTCGCGGGGAACGTGCCGCTCGTACGCGACGTCATGGTGGGCGGCGAGTGGGTCGTGCGGCATTTCGTACATCGCGACGAAGAGCGGATCGCCGCGCGTTATCGCTCCACCATGGAGCGGTTGGCGCAACGCTGAGGCGTAAGCTTGCTGTCGGCCTGAATGGTCGCTGCGAAATGCATGAACCGCAGCCATCATGTTCCGGCATTGCCGTCATCTGCTGCATGAGGCCGGCGTTCTCCGTGGCTAACGCTCACTAAGGGCGCCCACCAAGGAGAACACCCATGCGTCGACTCATGCTGATCAGTCTTGGCCTCACCGTCATGTTCAGCGCGAGCCTCTCACTCACCGGTTGCGTGGTAGTGGCGCCGAGGCCGCACTACGCGGCGCGCGTCTGGGTGCCGGGTAACGTTTATGTAGCCGGTCACTGGCGCGAATAAGATTGGCTTCAGCCGGTAACGCGGGTGCGCAAGCCCCCGCTTATGGCGTTCCTGCAAGGTACTTGCGCAGATGTTCAACGAACACGCGCAACTTGGGCGGCACCTGCAGGCGACTGGGGTAATACAGGTAGAACCCATCGAAGGGCGGCAGCCAGTCGTCCAGCACGGTTTCCAGCTGGCCGGAAGCAAGCGCTGCACGCACGGACGGCTCCACCATATGCGTCAACGCCAGCCCGTCGATGGCTGCGCGTATCGCCATGGCGGGCTCGTTGGTGGTCAGCGGACCATCCACGTCGAGTTCGAACCACTGGCCCTTGGACGGGCCAGTGGGGTGGGCAAATTCCCAGCGATAAATCGCACCGCTGTTGAAGCGGAAGCGCACGCAATGGTGCGCGACCAGGTCGCGCGGAAGCAGCGGCTTGCCGTGTTGCCGGAAGTAGAACGGTGAGCCCACGACCACCGCGCGTTGCGGACCGCCCAGCGGTACGGCCACCACGTCACGCGCGAGGCGCTCGCCGAGCCGGATGCCGGCGTCGAAACCCTCGGTGATCAGATCGGTCAAGCGGTTCTCAACATGGATGTCGAGTTTCAGTTCCGGCCACGCGCGCATGAATTCCGCCAGCATCGGCGCGATCAGGTGATGGAGCACCATCTGCGGCACGGTGATGCGCAAGGTACCGATGGGCCGGTCGCCGTGCTGGCGTAACGCCTCTACGGCGGCATCGATTTCGCTGAGGGCAGGGGATATCCGCTCCAGGAACGCGCGGCCGGCCTCGGTCAGCCCGACCCGGCGCGTCGTCCGATGCAGCAGGCGCACACCGACATGGGTCTCCAGTTGGCGCAGGGTCTGGCTGAGGGCGGAGGCGGTGACCTCCATCTCGGCCGCGGCACGGGTAAAGCTTCCATGGCGGGCAATCAGCCGGAAGGCACGCAGGGCGGTAGCGTCATCGATGCGCATTAATTAGCCATACTTAATAAAGCATCAACAAGATGCTGATTTTTCCGCGCAATAGCAAGGCGCAAACTGGGCCGATCCGATCCATCGAACTGGAGTTCGCCATGTCACTCGACTCGTACTACACCCTGGGCCACTCCGGCCTGCGCGTAAGCCGCCTCGCCCTGGGCACCATGACCTTCGGTGACAACTGGGGCTGGGGCGCCGCGGAGGACACCGCCCGCGGCATGTTCGACCGTTACCTGGCGGCGGGCGGCAACTTTGTCGATACCGCCGATCTCTACACCGATGGTGCGAGCGAGGAGCTGCTGGGGCGCTTTATCGCCGAGACGGGCTCGCGTGATCGCGTCGTGCTGTCCACCAAGTTCAGCTACAACGGACAGCCGGGCAACCCGAATGCGGGTGGCAACGGTCGCAAGAACATCCTGCGTGCGGTGGAGGGTTCCCTGCGTCGCTTGCGCACCGACTATATCGACCTCTACCTGCTGCATACCTGGGACCGCCTGACGCCCGCCGAGGAAGTGGTGCGCACGCTCGACGATCTCGTGCGTGCCGGCAAGATCCGCTACGCCGGGCTTTCGGACGTGCCGGCCTGGTATGCCTCGCGCGCACAGAGCTTCGCCGAGGCGCATGCGCTGACGCCACTAATCAACCTGCAGCTGGAGTACTCGCTGATCGAGCGGCATATCGAACACGAGTTCGTGCCGATGGCTGCTGAGCTGGGCATGGGCATCACCGCATGGAGTCCGCTGGGCATGGGACTGCTGTCGGGCAAGTACAAGGCCAGCGAGAGCGGCGCTAGTGGCGAGGGACGCCTGGCCAAGATTGCGGGGACGCCTGGTTTTGATCGGTTTACCGAACGCAACTGGCGCATCGTCGCGGCGCTCGAGGACGTGGCGTCGGCCGTCGGCCGGCCCATGGCCCAGGTGGCGCTCAACTGGGTGGCGACGCAGCCCGGCGTGGCGTCGGTCATCATCGGCGCGACCAAGCTGGCCCAGCTCGACGACAACCTCGCGGCCTTGTCCTTCGAGATCCCGGCCGAATGGCGTGCCCGCCTGGACGCCGCCAGCGTGCTGGAGCCGACCTTCCCTTACTGGTTCTTTGGCGACGTGCAGCAGTCGCGCCTGCATGGCGGCGTTGCGGTGGGCAGCAAGCCGGCCGGCTATGCACCGCCGGTATATGTGCCGGCCCAGGCGCAGGCCGGCTTCAAGGCGGACTGAGCAACGAAAAACGGCGCCAGCATGCAGGCTGGCGCCGTGGTTGTCGCCGGCGCGAGGGGACGCCGCGTGCTTGTTATGACGTCGTCCGAATTACTGGGCCGAGCTGGAGCCAGACACCGGGTGCTGGGCCTTGAACTGCTGCCACTGCTGGTGGCGGGCCTGGCGCTCGGCCTTGATGGTGGCAAGCTGGCTCTGCTGTGCCGGCGTCAGGATGGAATAGATCTGGGCGCGGACCGCAGCGCGCTGCTGCACGCGGGCCTGCATCGCAGCGCCTTCAGCCTGGGCGAGGCTGGCAGCGGCGGCCTGGTAGCCCGTCGCGTTCGGCGCCATCGCCTCAAAGGCCTCACGCTGTTGCTGCAGAGCCTGGCGCTGCGGCTTGTTCTGGGCAAACGCGGTCTGCATGACCTGCTTGATGCTGGCCCTCTGGGCGTCGCTCAGGTTGAGCTTGCTGTAAGCCTCAAAGCCGCCGTGATGGCCGTGGCCACCGTGAAAACCGCCATCCTGCGCGGCGGCGATAGCGAACGGGGCGAGGGCCATGGCCGATGCCAGCACCAGGGCGACAGTAATGTTCTTGCGCATGGGGAGTTACCTTGGGTCGTGGAGGTGGACTTGCTGGTGTCCATTTGACGACAGCGCTATGTGTATGTTCTTTGCCGAAAGGTAAAGAAGGGTAAAGCCGATAGAGTTCGCGCGATGGCGCCGCTTGAATGGCCCCGGAGCTACGGAACGCCATGCCAAGAATCCTTATAGTCGACGACGATCGAGCCCTGTGTGAACTGTTGGCCGAGTACCTGCGGCGCGAGGGCTTCGTGGTGGACGTCGCCCATGACAGCGAGTCCGGACTGGCCCAGCTGCACAACCAGTCCACACGGCCCGATCTGCTGATCCTCGACGTGATGATGCCGGGCCGCGACGGCCTGGAGACCTTGCGCGAGCTGCGCCTGAAACACCGCTTGCCGGTCATCATGCTTTCCGCGCGGGGCGAGCCGGTAGACCGGGTGATCGGGCTGGAATTGGGCGCGGACGACTACCTGACCAAGCCCTGCCTGCCGCGCGAGCTGCTGGCCCGCGTGCGTGCCCAGCTGCGGCGCAATACGCCGGTCGCGGCGGGGACGCTGCAGGTTGGCACGTTGCGACTGGAGCCGAGCGAGCGGCGCGCCTATGTCGAGGAACAAGAGCTGTCACTGACCGGTGCCGAATTCCAGCTGCTGCTCGCGCTGGCGCAGCGCACTGGTGAGCTGGTGGACAAGTCCACCTTGACGCGCATGGCGCTGGGGCGGGAACTGGAGCGATTCGATCGCAGCATCGACGTGCACGTGAGTCGCTTGCGTCACAAATTGACCGAAGCATCGGCGCAATCGCCGCGCATCGAGTCGGTGCGTGGCGCCGGTTACAGCCTGATCGCGGGGGCTGCGTGAGTCCGTTCAAGAGTTCACTGTACTGGCGCCTGCTGATCAGCTTCTGCGCTGCCAATCTGTTAGCGCTGGGCGTGGGCGGATTCCTCACCACGCGCTTCATCGCATACACCACCGCGGTGGAAATCAATTGGGCCAATCTCGGGCAAAGTGCTGACCAAGCCTATGAAGCCGGTGGTACGGCCGCACTGGCCGAGTGGGTGGCGCAACAGCGCCGCGAAGGCATCGAGGCGACGCTGTTCGAACAAGGGCAGGCGCTGGTGCCGATTCGGTTGCCGTCATCCGTGCAAGGGTCGCTGCAAACCTGGCTTGACGCCAAGCGCGATGTGGTGCTGCAGCCGTGGCCAAATCTCTACCTCGCCGTGCAGCAGATCACCGGAGCAGACGGCAAGACGCGTCAATTGGTAGCGTTGAGTCGCGTGCATACGCGTTTGCGACAGCAGACACGGCAGACGATTTTCCTGGCCATCCAGGGCGTGCTGTCGATGATCTTCATCGGTTTGGTCGGGTGGTGGGTGGCACGCAATGTGGCGCGACCGGTCGAGGCCATCCGGCAGGCGACGCGACGCATGGCGTCGGGTGAGCTGTCGGCGCGTGTGGGTGACGATCGAGGGCACGCTCACGATGAGCTCGCACAGCTGGCGCGCGATTTTGATGCCATGGCCGAACGCATCGAAGCGTTGGTGGCCCACGACCGCAGTGTGCTGCAGGATCTGTCACACGAATTGCGCTCGCCGTTGGCGCGGCTGCATCTGATCCTCGACCTGGCTCGGCGCAGTTCGGATGCCAGCGAAGCGGCTGGTTATTTTCACCAGGCCGAACAGGAAATCACTCGACTGGACAACATGACCGGCGAAATGCTCGCGCTCTCACGACTCGAAGGTGGCATTCCGGGAGTGAACCGTGAGCCGGTCGAGCTGGTCGGGCTGGTGAGCGAGTGCGTGCGACGGGCCGAGTTGGAGGCGCAGGCGCGCGACATCACCCTGGCGCTCGACCCTGCCGAGGCGGTGACGGTGTCCGGCAGCGAGCTGTTGCTGGAACGCGCATTCGACAATCTGCTCGCGAATGCGATCAAGTTCAGTCCGGTCGGTGGCCGCGTTGAATTGTCCCTGCAGGCCGGCAAAGACCGCGTCGAACTGTCCATTCGTGACCACGGCCCTGGCGTGCCGCCGGCCGAACTTGCATCGCTGTTTCGGCCGCTGTTTCGAGGCAGCAACGCCGTGCGTGCAGGCGGCCATGGCCTCGGGCTGGCCATTGTCCAGCGGGTGGTGCGGGCGCATGGCGGTGAAATCCGCGCCAGCAATGCCGATGGCGGCGGCCTGATCGTACAGTTGGACTTGCCGCTGACTCCAACCGGCCTGGCCTGACGCCGTAGCAGCGCCATCCCTTCCGGGCCTACGAAAACGCTGCGACATTTGCCAAACTCGGCTCCTTTGCCGTGGGTTGCCGATGCGCTCGAACGCTCTAGCCGCAGTGGGTCTGGCGCTATGCGCGGCGCTGTTCTTCACCATGACCTATGTACTCAACCGCAGCCTGGTGGCGGGCGGTGGCCATTGGGCGTGGGCGGTCATCCTGCGTTATCTCATCACGCTGCCCATGCTCGCGCTGGTGCTGCCTTGGCAGGGTGGCCTAGGCAGGCTGCCGGTCGAGCTGAAGCAGTCTCCGCGCACGTGGTTGCTGTGGAGCGCGGTCGGCTTCGTGTTGTTCGGTCTGCCGCTGACCTGGGCCGCGAATAGCGGACCTTCATGGCTGGTGGCGGGCAGCTTCCAGACCACGGTGCTGGCTGGCCCCCTGCTTGCGCCTTTCATCTATCGCGACGAACGGCGACGCCTGGCCTGGCGCAGCGTCGCCATCGGCGTGTTGATCGTGGCGGGTGTGTTCGCCCTGCAATGGGGGCACGCACAAGGGCGATTGCAGCCGAGCGACTGGTTGGCGATCGCTGCCGTGGTGTTTTCCGCGTTCGCTTATCCGCTGGGCAATCGCATGCTGTTGTTGCATCTGGAGCAGAGCGG
>DASXND010000105.1:0-2362 GCA_036495265.1 Dyella sp. | reverse complement strand
GCGCTTCTGGCCAGCCGACCAGTACCGCGTGGGCATCAGCCCGCCGAGCTACGACAAGCAGTTCGTGCGCGACTACCTGGAGACGCTGGACTGGAACAAGCAGGCCCCCGGTCCGAACGTGCCTGCCCAGGTCATTGCCGGTACGTCCGCCAAGTACGCCGAAGCGCTGCAGCGCCTCGCCGGCATCACGCTCGACTAAACCGCGGTACTCAGCGCCATGACCCCTATAGACGATAGCGCGCGCTCGCCGGCGCGCGACATGCGGCCTTGGCTGGACAGCTACAGCGCCGATCATCAGAACCCGACCAACCGGCTGCTGCACTGGATCTGCGTGCCGCTGATCCTGTGGTGCGCGATCGCGATGATGTGGACCATACCGGTGCCGTCATCGATCGGCCGGCCGGGATTCTGGGCGGTATGCGCGCTGGTGTTGGCGTTCACCTGGTACTGGAAGCAATCGCGCCGCCTGGGCACCGCGCTGCTGATCGCGCTGGCCGCATTCGCCGCGCTCACCGAGCTGGCCTATCGCGAACTGGGGCCAACATCGCTGCGCCTACTGGCGTTCGCCGTGTTCGTCGTGGCGTGGATTGGGCAGTTCGTGGGCCACCTCATTGAAGGCCGGCGTCCGAGCTTTCTCACCGACCTGGCGTACTTGCTGGTGGGGCCAGCGTGGCTGATGGACAAGCTTTTGCGCCGTTTCGGCCTGTAAGTTAGCTCGCGCGCGCTCGTCGTTCCGGCAAACTCTCGCGCCGTCAGATATTAGGATCCACATGACCACCCTGCTTACCTTGATCAGCACCCTGCTCTGGTGGGTGCTTTACAGCAGCATCGGCGCACTGTTCTTCGCCCTCGTCGCGTGGACCGTATTGCGCTGGATCGAGCGCTGCCCGGTCGTGTTCAACCGCACCTACCTCGCCTGCCTGGTGTGGAACCTGATCGGCCTGCTGATCGTGACCGGCGTGGCCATGCACGAGGGGCTGATGAAGCCTCCTTATGCGCCGCTGCTCAACTCCGCGCTGCTGCGCGGCGCCCTGGTGGTCGACATGGTGATCGGCGTACTGGTGATGTGGCGACTCATTCCGCGAATCGACGCGCACCGCATCCGTCCCGCCAGTGCGTGCATGGCGGTGGCGGTGATCATGGCGATCAGCTTTGGGGCGGCGACGAGCTTGGCGAGTTGAGGCTGTATCCCCTCTCCCCTCCGGGGAGAGGGTTAGGGTGAGGGGTCAGTCTTGCGATATCGAAGGTTCGAAGCCGGCTTCTTTTGGGCCTTCCCGCAAGCACCCGCCCCTCACCCCAGCCCTCTCCCCGCAGGGGAGAGGGAGAAAAGCAAAGTTAATACCCCGTCTTGCGATTCGCCTCGCGCACCGCTTCCACGAAACCGTGGAATGGCTTGTCGGTAATCGCCACCAGGCCGATGTGTGCGTTCTCACCATCGAGCAGACGCCCCGTCACCGGCTGGTCCACGTACTGGAACCAGTGCGCGCCGACGATGGAAGGATCGGCCACCGCCGCCGCGATATAACGTGCATACGCTTCGCCGCGCTGCCGCTCGTTCGACACCGGCACCACGCCCTTGCCGAACGAGCCGCGGTCGTCGGAACCAAAGTGGAACTCGGTGATCAGCGCGGGCTTGTTGAGCTTGGCGAAGGCGGTGGCATCGAAGGCGTGTTCCGGCACATCGGCATAAGCGTTGAAGCTGACCACATCGCAATATTCGGCGCACGCGGCCACCGCTTCCGGTGTGTGCACGCCAAAACGACCGCCGAGGAATAGATGATGAGGGTCGTGCTTGTGAATCGCCTGCGCCACGGTGCGGAAATACTGGTCCGCGTACTGGCGCAACCACGCGCTGTAGTCGTCGGCGATCGCCGGGTGTGCCTCGTCCGGGTGGGGCGCAGGGAAATTGGTGGCATCCAGTGCATCCCACGAGGCCAGCGTGATGCCCCATGCCGCGGCGAGTTTCGACGGGTCGCTGTACTTCTTCTTCAGCGCGGCAATAAAGGCCTGCTTGGCCGGGCTACGCGCTTCACCAGCCAGGGTGCCCTGGGCCAGCCCCCAGCGACCTTGCGGTCCCTGCCCGGCCCAGGCCAGCTCATTGTCGGCGAAGTATCCGAGCAGCCACGGATCGTCGTGGACTTCCTTGATAGCCTGAGTCACGGCCGCCTCGGTTGCCTGCGCGAAGCGAGGATCGAATGGATCGGGCATGCGCCCCCAGTAGTCGTAGCCGCTGGAGACGTTGCCGAACACGCCGGAGATATTGATCGAGCGCGTGTAAGCCAGATGGTGCGTCTGGGTCAGCGCCTCGTCACTCCAGTTGCCCAAGGTGTTGAAGCCCCAGTTCTCCAGACGATCGAGCGTG
>DASXND010000104.1:0-1797 GCA_036495265.1 Dyella sp. | reverse complement strand
ACCGCCAGGACGATGAAGGTGAGCGGTCGCGCAAGAGCGATTCGAACAAGACCAAGCATGGGGTGTCGTGGCTCGATGCAGGGCCCGGGGCCCAGTGTGGCCATGATCGCAAGGCAATCTTGTGGAAACCTTTTGGGGGGAAGGAGGGTTGGCTGGTGACTAAGGCGAAGCTAGCGCGAGGCAACCCTTCCACCGTCATTCCAGCGAACCCCGAAAAGGGGGCGAGAGCTGGAATGACGATGAGGGAGCGTTGACGGGGCCAGGCGCCGTGGCCTCAACTAGGCTCCGCTTCCATCCGAATACGCACCAGCAACCCGCGCCCCAGCGGCGATTCCAGCAACTCGATCGAGGCATCGTGCAGCTCGATCGCCCGCTGCACGATGCTCAAGCCCAGGCCAAAACCGCGCGTGGCGCTTTCCACTTCGCGATGGAAACGCTGGAACACCGCCTGTCGCCGTCCCTCCGGTATGCCAGGGCCGTTGTCGCAGATATCGATCACCGCCTGTTGCCCCTCGCGGCGGATCGCCACCTCGACCTGGCCTTCGTCCTCGGTGTAGCGCAGCGCATTCTCGATCAGGTTGCGGAACATGGCGGTCAAGGCCACTTCGTGCCCCAGCACCATCAGCGGCGCATCCTCGTGGTTGAGACTCAGTGCAATGTCTTTCTCGGCAATCAGCGGAGCCAGTTCCTCGATCACTTCGATGGCGATGCGCGAGAGATCCAGGCGGATGCGTTGCTGGGACGCGGCGCCTGCTTCGAGCCGCGCCATCGCCAGGATCTGTTCGATCCGGCGGCCCAGTCGCGCCATGCTTTGCTGTGCATGACGTACGGTGAACTCGATCTCGGCCTGATCGTCGGCGATCATCGCGCTTTCCAGATGGATCATGGTGGCGGCCAGCGGCGTGCGCAGTTCGTGGGCGACGTCGGTGGCAAAGCGGTGTTCGCGTTCCAAGGCATCTTCCAATCGCTCCAGCTGCTGATTCAGCGCGGCGATCAAGGGCTTGATCTCCTGCGGCGCGTAGTTGAGCGGCATGGGCTTGCGGCTGCCCGGGGTACGTCGGTCCAGCAACTGGGTCAGCAGGGCGACCGGACGAAGTCCGCGCTTGACTGCAAAACTCACCAGCAAGGCGAGCAGCGGGAGGCCTATAAGAAGAGGCAGGGTGTGTTCAATCACCAGGCCGCGCGCGATATCGAGACGGTTGTCGGAGCGCTCGCCGATACGGATGACCAGATTGGCGCGGTTCTGCAAGGTAAACATGCGCCACAGCCCACCGCCGTGCTGTATGTCGCGGAAGCCGCGTTCATCGCTGGTGGGCGGCGGCAGGTCGGCCAGGTTCGAGGTGGCGGCAATCAGCTCGCCCTGCGGGTCATAAGCCTGAAAACCGACTTCGGGTTCATAGTTGCGCGGATGCACCGAAACGACGACGCCGTGACGGTGGGCATCGCTGTTTTGCGGAATACCCGGCAGGTCGGCGTCGTGCAGCGGGAGCTGGCCATGGGCGATAAGCGTGCCCAACGTGCGCCCGGCCTGGGCCAGACGGCCGTCCAGCAGCTCGTTCATCTCGCGCAGTTCGCGGCGATAGCTGATCCAGCCGAGCGGGATCAGCACCACCACCATCACGGCGATGATCAGCAGGGTCAGGCGCGTGCGCAGGCTGGCGGTGTGCGGCGTCATTTGGGTTCGCGAGGAATCATGTAGCCGATGCCGCGCACGGTATGGATGACCTCCGTGCTCAGTTTGCGTCGCAGCCAGTGCACCTGGACTTCGATGGCATTGCGCTCGACCACGGTGTCCAG
>DASXND010000103.1:0-10985 GCA_036495265.1 Dyella sp. | reverse complement strand
GATCCGCTGCTGTTCGTCGCTCTCGTTGTTGGCGCGGTAATACGCCGATACGCCTGCGCGGCGGTCGCGCACCAGGTCGGCTTCCTTGAGCTTGGCCAGATGCGTCGACACGCGCGGCTGCGCGAGATGCAGCACGGAGGCCAGTTCGGCCACGGTGAGTTCCTCGCCTTCGAGCAGGGCAAGCAAGCGCACACGGGTCGGGTCCGCCAGCAGGCGAAGCACGCTGGAGGCGGTGGCCAAGTCCATCTAGCATCCTTATATCGCGATAAAGAGATGCATAAGGCTAGGCCCCTCGGTGCCATGCGTCAAGAAGAACCCTCCCTATCTACCTATCGATGTAGGAGCGCACCCTGTGCGCGATCACGGCGTTACCGCTCCGTTGGCTGTTCACTCGGGCCATCTCTGGCCCTCGCCCTTCGGGCAGCTGTCGCTGTGCAAACCGGCAGTCCTGCCGGTTTGTCGCGCACAGGGCGCGCTCCAACCTAGTAGAGGTTCTTGCTGCACTCGCACAAGGTTCATCGCCCTCGGCGGGCTAAAATAGCGGGCTAGCTAATGTTCCGGAGTAGTCCATGGATTTCCGTTTTACCGATGACCAACTGTCCATCCAGTCCATCGCCCGTGATTTTGCGCAGAAGCGCATCGTGCCGGTAGCGGCCGAGTTGGATGCCAAGGGCGAGTTCCCGCTGGAGAACATCCGCGAGATGGGCCAGTTGGGCTTGATGGGTATCGAGGTGCCGACCGAGTACGGTGGAGCGGGCATGGACCCGATCGCTTACGTGCTGGCGGTGATCGAGATTGCAGCGGCCGATGCCGCCACGGCGACCATCATGTCGGTCAACAACTCGCTGTTCTGCAACGGCATCCTCAAGCACGGTACGGAAGCGCAGAAGCAGAAATACGTGCGTGCGATCGCGCAGGGCGATGCGATTGGCGCCTACGCGCTCACCGAGCCGCAGTCCGGCTCCGATGCGTCGGCCATGCATACCCGCGCCACCCAGAACGCCGATGGTAATTGGGTCATCAACGGCAAGAAGAGCTGGATCACCTCCGGCCCGGTCGCGCGCTACATCATCCTGTTTGCCATCAGCACGCCGGGCATCGGCGCCAAGGGCGTGTCGGCGTTTATCGTCGATACCCAGCTGCCGGGTTTCCACGCGGGCAAGACCGAGCCCAAGCTCGGTATCCGTGCCTCGGCCACCTGCGAAATTGAATTCACCGACGACGTGCTGCCGAAGGAAAACCTGCTGGGCCAAGAGGGCAAGGGCTTCTCCATCGCCATGGGCGTGCTCGACGCCGGTCGTATCGGCATTGCTTCACAGTCGGTGGGCATTGCGCGCGCCGCGTATGAAGCGACGCTGCAGTGGTCGCGCGACCGCAAGGCGTTTGGCCATCCGATTGGTACGTTCCAGATGACGCAGTCCAAGATTGCCGACATGAAGTGCAAGCTCGATGCGGCAACCCTGCTTACCCTGCGCGCGGCCTGGGCCAAGGGCGAGGCGGAAAAGAACGGCGGCCGCTTCGGCACCGAGGCTTCGGTGGCCAAGCTCACCGCTTCCGAAGCAGCGATGTGGATTGCCCACCAGGCCGTGCAGATCCATGGCGGCATGGGCTACTCCAAGGAGATGCCGCTGGAGCGCTACTTCCGCGACGCCAAGATCACCGAGATCTACGAAGGCACCAGCGAGATCCAGCGTCTGGTGATCGCCCGCGCGGAAACCGGTCTGCGCTGATCGGTCTGTTGGCTGTTTTGATGCGCCCGGCCGGGGAACCTGCCGGGCGTTTTCGTTTCGCGGGAAGCCTGCGAGGATGGGTGTTGACGCGCGCCCCATAATCGCAAATACTTGCGATTCGCCACGGAGTGAGGTCCCCTCCCGCCAAGGACGGCAACTTGCTCAGGATTGAGCGACACAAACCCCACCGGACGCCTCAACGGCAGTTGACTGCCCGGCCAGCTGTAGTGCCTGATCAGGCTTGACTCGTCGTTCGGCGACATCAGGTCCAGGAGGGGGAAAGCTATGTCATCGCAGGTGCTGGATAGCGCCCGGAGTAACGCGGCGGGCATTGAGGATACCAACGGCACGGTCTACAAGGCCTTGCTGGAGTCGACCAAGGCCATTCCATGGAAAATCGACTGGAACACCATGGCCTTTGCCTATGTCGGACCGCAGATCGAGGAGCTGCTGGGCTGGGAGCCGTCGAGCTGGGTAAGCGTGCAGGACTGGGCCGATCGCATGCATCCGGAAGATCGCGATTGGGCCGTGGCGTTTTGCGTGGCGCAGTCGAAAGCCGGTGTGGATCACGAGGCCGATTACCGGGCGCTGTGCAAGAACGGCGAGTACGTATGGATTCGCGATGTCGTGCACGTCGTGCGCAATGATGATGGCTCGGTCGATTCGCTGGTCGGCTTCATGTTCGACATCAGCGAGCGCAAGCGCACCGAACAAAGGCTGCTCGACCTGCAGCGGGAGCTGGAGGCGTTGTCGTTCAAGGATGGCTTGACGGGCATCGCCAACCGGCGCCGCTTTGACGCCGTGTTTGAAGAAGACTGGGCCAATGCACGGCGCAGCGGCAAGCCCTTGTCGCTGGTCATGCTCGATATCGACTACTTCAAGCAATACAACGATCACTACGGACACCTGCAGGGCGACTACTGCCTCAAGCTGGTGGCCAACGTGTTGAGTGCAGCGGTGAACCGCACGCATGATTTCCTGGCCCGCTTCGGCGGCGAGGAGTTCGTGCTGGTGCTGCCGGAAACGGATGCGGATGCCGCCATGCGTGTGGTCGAGCGATGCCGGCAGCTGCTCGTGCAAGAGTGGATTCCGCACGAACGCTCCATGGTCAGCAAGGCAATTACGGTCAGTATCGGCGTCGGGACGGTCGTGCCGATGCACGGCGACGAGCGATTGTCCTTTGTCGAACTGGTGGATCGACGTCTTTACCAGGCCAAGCAGCGCGGAAGAAACGCTGTCGTCGCCAGCGACTGACAGGCCCAGCAAGGCTTGCCAAGAAAAAAGCCCCGGTCTCGCGACCGGGGCTTTTCGTTTTACTCGAGGCGGATATCGCCGCGTTCGGATCAGGCGCCGCGACGCGGGTCCGAGTCGAACGGCTGCATGCCGGCCGGATCCTGCGGTGGCGGGGCGCCGCCTGTACCGCCTTCGGCTGCCGGACCGCCATGGCTGCCGCGGATCGAATGCGATGCCTCGTCCAGCTTGTCGCCGAGCAGGCGACGCACCACCACGTAGAACACCGGGATCAGCAGCAGGCCGAGGAAGGTGGCGAACAGCATGCCGCCGATCACGCCGGTACCAATCGCGTGGCGGGCGTTGGCGCCGGCACCTGTGGAGATGAACAGCGGGAACACACCCAGGATGAAGGCCATCGACGTCATCAGGATCGGGCGCAGTCGCAGGCGGGCCGCTTCGATCACACCAGCGCGCAGGGTGTGGCCTTGCTGCTGTTGCTCCACCGCAAATTCCACGATCAGGATCGCGTTCTTTGCGGCAAGACCAATCACCGTGATCATGCCGATCTTGAAGTAGATGTCGTTGGACAGTCCGCGCAGCATGGTAAACACCACCACGCCGAGCACACCGAGCGGCACCACCAGCAGCACCGACACCGGAATCGACCAGCTCTCGTACAGCGCCGCCAGGCACAGGAACACGATGAAGATGGATAGGACCAGCAACAGCGTGGCCGAGTTGCCGGCCAGGATTTCCTGGTACGACTGGCCCGTCCAGTCGTAGCCAAATCCCTTCGGCAGGCTGTCGTTGACAATGCCCTCGATCACGCCCATCGCCTGGCCGGTGGAATAACCCGGACCTTCGTTACCCACGATTTCCACCGCGGAATAGCCGTTGTAGCGGGTCAGCGCCGGTGCGGCATAGCCCCAGTCGGCGTGCACGACGCTCGCCAACGGGATCATGTTGTTGACGGTAGGTGAGCTGCTGGCCGCGGCCAGCGTGCTGGGCGTGTAGATGTGCTGCAGCGCTTCGGGTCCCATGCGGAAGGGCGCGTCGGCCTGCACCATCACTCGCTTCACGCGGCCGCCGTAGGAGAAGTCGTTGACGTACACCGGGGCCAGCGTCAGCTGAATCGCGTTGTAGATGTCGCTGACCGAAAGGCCCATCGATTGCGCCTGCTGGCGATCGACACTCAGATTGAGCTGTGGGGCGCTTTCCAGCGTGTTCGGACGCACGCCGACCAGGGCAGGGCTCTGCGCGGCCTTGCCGAGCAGCGTATTGCGTGCCTCGGTGAGTTCATCGCGCGACTGGCCCGAACGCGCCTGCAGGTACATGTCGATGCCGCCGAACTGGCTGAGACCGCGGATGGTGGGTAGGTTGACCACGAAGATCTGCGCATCGCGGATACCGTGCAACTTCTTGTTGGCTTGCTGGATGAACTCCGTCGCCGTGATGTCGCGGGCACTCCAGTCCTTCAACCGGACGAAATCCATGCCGGTGTTTTCGCCGGTACCCACGAAGCTGAAGCCGGAGATCTGGAACACACCCTCGACAGCCGGGTCCTTGCTAAGCACTGCAAGGATTTCTCTGTTCACCTGTTGCGTACGTTGCAGGCTCGCACCAGGCGGCAAGGTCACGATGGCTAGTGCATAGCCCTGGTCTTCCTCAGGCACGAAGCTGGTCGGCACGCGGGTAAACAGGAAGCCCAACAACACCACGATCAGCGCGAACATGATCATCCAGCGGGGGGCATTCTTGACCGCGCCGCCGATATGGCCGGTGTACGTATGCGTCACCCACCCGAACAGGTCGTTGAACTTGCGATAGATGATGTTTTTCTTGTGGGTATGCGTCGGCTGCAGCAGGGTGGCGCATAGTGCCGGCGTGAACGATAGCGCAAGGAACGCCGAGAAGCCCATCGACACCGCAATGGTCAGCGCGAACTGCTTGTAGATCACGCCCGAGGCGCCGGGCTGCAGGGCCGACGGCACGAACACCGCCGCCAGCACCACGGTGATCGCCACGATGGCGCCGGTGATCTGGCCCATCGCCTTGCGCGTGGCCTCCTTCGGCGACAGGTGCTCCTCGGTCATGATGCGTTCGACGTTCTCGATCACCACGATCGCGTCGTCCACCACGATACCGATGGCGAGCACCATGCCGAACAAGGTCAGCTGGTTGATGGTAAAGCCCAGCGGCAACAGGCCCAGGAACGTGCCCAGCAGCGCGACCGGAATCACCAGGGTCGGAATGATGGTGGCCCGCAAGTTCTGCAGGAACAACAGCATTACCAGGAACACCAGGATGATCGCCTCGACCAGGGTTTGGACCACTTCCTTGATCGAGATCTTCACGAACGTCGTGGTGTCGTACGGGGCGAACCAGGTCACGCCTTCGGGGAAGCTTCTGGCCAGATCCGCCATCTTGGCGCGCACGGCGGTGGCCACGTCCAGCGCGTTCGCGCCGGGCAGCAGCTGGACGCCAAACGAACCGGTGGCGGTGCCGTTATAGGTGGCGGCAAAGCCGTAGCTCTGGGGGCCAAAGTCGATACGGGCCACGTCGCGGAGCTTGACCACGGTGCCATCGCTGTCGGCGCGCAGGATGATGTTCTCGAACTCGCTGGGCGTGACGAAGCGGCCTTCCGCGGATACGGTCGCGCTGAAGCCCTGACCGTTCGTGGCCGGGTCGGAACCGAGCGAGCCAGCGGCGAACTGTACGTTTTGCGTTTGCAGCGCGGTGAGCACCTGCGTCGCCGACAATTTATAACCCTGCAACTTGTCCGGGTTGAGCCAGACGCGCATCGCGTATTCTGAGCCGAGCTGGCGGGTGCTGCCCACGCCCGGAATACGGCCGATCTGGTCCAGCACCTGCGAGGACACGATGTCGGTGAGCTTGTCGCCGTCGATGCGCGGGTTATCCGAGGTCAGCGCGATGAACATCAGGAAGTCGGGGTTGCTCTTGGCCACCACGACGCCCTGCAGGGTCACCTGGGCGGGCAGGCGCGGGGTGGCCAGTGCCACCTTGTTCTGCACCTGCACCTGGGCGATGTCCGGATCGGTGCCGGTTTCGAAGGTGAGTGTGACCGTCGCCGTGCCGCTGGAGCTGGACGACGAACTGAAGTACAGCAGGTGATCGATACCGGTCAGCTGCTGCTCGATCACCTGGGTGACGGTCTTTTCGGTGGTATCCGCGCTGGCGCCGGGGTAGGTCGCATTGACCGTCACCTGGGGCGGGGCGATGTTCGGATACGACTCGATACCCATGCTCAACACCGCGATGGTGCCGCACAGGGAGATCAGGATCGCCACCACCCACGCGAAAATGGGGCGGTCAATAAAGAAACTGGGCATGGTCTACTCCTTTACTGCCCGCCGGCCGGCTTGCCGCTAGCCGGGGCTTGGCCCGGCTTGGCGGCACCGCCCGGGGCACCCTGTTCGGGCTGCCATGGCGCTGCCTTGGCCGGAGCGCCTTCCTTGACACGCTGCAGGCCCGACACGACCACTTGATCGCCTGCCTGCAGGCCACTGGTGACGATCCAGTTGTTGCCGCTGGTGTCGCTGGCGGTCACGGTCTTGCGCACGACCTTGCCATCGACACCGACCACCATGGTGTAGGCACCTGCCGTATCGCGCAGCAGGGCCGCCTGTGGCACCAGGAATACATTGTGCTGCTCGCCCAGGTTGGCCTCGATCGTTACGTATTGGCCGGGGAGCAGGGTGCGGTCAGGGTTTGGCAGCTGGGCGCGCAGGTTCACTGCGCCGGTGGACGGGTTGACCGTGGTGTCGGAGAAATCGAGCGTACCTTGCTGGTCATAGACGCTGCCGTCGGGCAGGGTCACCGCCACGGTGGCCTTGTTCTGTTCTGCCAGCGTGACCTTGCCGGC
This sequence comes from Dyella sp., assembly GCA_036495265.1. Lineage (GTDB taxonomy): Bacteria > Pseudomonadota > Gammaproteobacteria > Xanthomonadales > Rhodanobacteraceae > Dyella. The sequence goes on along the minus strand of DASXND010000103.1, from coordinate 4,139 downwards.
ATTCTGCGCGCGACGCAGCCGATCAAGATCGGCCACGCTCACGGTGAAGTTCACATAGAGCGGATCGAGCTGGTCGACGGTGGTGAGCAAGGTTGCATTGGCGCCGGTATCGGCCGTACTGCTGCCGACAATGGCGCCCTCGGTGACCTGCTGCTGGCCAGAGCGGCCATTGATCGGGGCCGTGATCTTGGTATAGCTGAGGTTGACCCGGGCGGTCTGCACAACGGCATCGGCCTGCAGCACCGCGGCGGCGGAGCTGCGCTCGGTGGCTTCGTCCGCATCCAGCTGGGCCTTGGAAACGAAGCCCTTCGGCACCAGCGCACGATCACGCTCGGCCTGGACGTGGGCATTGGCGTAGGTCGCCTTGGCCGAGGCGAGGTTGGCCAGGTCCGCGTTCAGCGCGGCTAGATACGGTGCCGGGTCGATCTCGAACATCAACTGCCCCTGCTTGACGTCACTGCCTTCGACATAGACGCGCTTGAGCAGCAGGCCGGACACGCGAGCCCGCACGTCACCACTGCGATAGGGGGAAAGTCGGCCCACGAGGCTCTTGTGCAGAGGCTCCGTCTGCGGCTGCACCTTGACCACGCCGACTTCCGGTGGCGGCATCTGCGGCGGACCTTGGTCCTTGCCTTTGCCGCAGGCGGCCAGTGAGAGCAGGCCTAGGCACAACAGGGGTGTGCGCAGAGACGAGGACTTCATGTGGGCTCCATTCTTCTAATGTGGTCGGGATCTAGCTTGTCGTCGCCACTCCGGGCGATGACAAAGCGTTCAACTACGTCGAGCACACGACAGCCCCGAGTGCCTTGGGTCCCGGGGGAGGGGAGGGGCACGATCAGGGCAGGCACCGCGGCTCATGGATAGTGAGCGGACGTGGACTATACCGTACAGTTTAAAATTTGTAGAGGCGTTGACTTTCCTGGCAATCGCCGGCCTGAGCTCTTGGAGTGATTGACGGGACAGGTATCGCCTACGGTGCAAGCCTGTCCCCCGTGTCGGATCCTGGGAAGACTAATTTTGACTTATATCCGTGAAGGAACGGTGTCGGTGTAGTACCGGGCATGCCCGACGCGACGGCCGTTCCATCTTGCCATCCGAGCGCGACGTCGGCGTGTGCCGGTCGTCGCGTGTGCCCGAGCTACGCGGCGATCGATGCCGCCGCTTGCCGAGCGGATGCGTGCATGGTCGAAGCGGCAGTTGGGCGCAGGCCATGAGGGCGATGTCATCGATGATGCGTGTGTTGCGCCGCAACGCAACGCCATGGGCGCGCGGGACACCTAGGGTGTGATCGATTCAAACAGCTGTACGCGTGGGTATTGCAGTCTTGCCGTTGCCATGGGCGACGCAATAGTCGAAGCCAAGACGTGATTGCCACGAGCTTTTTCACTGCAAGGAACGAGGGCGCTGGCCACGGCTGTAGCGAATTTACTTTGTGTCGGTCGCACGCGGCAGGTCTTGCTGCAAGAGCGTCATGACCTGCTACAAGCTGAAGTCGTCTTACCGCAAAGGTAGCTAAGGTCTGACGCGAGGCGTATTCTTCTAGAGCTTTTTTTGCCTCATTCCGTCTCCACTGAACAGTAGATGCCATGAACGCGATTCGTGCGGCTAGCAGCAGCTCCTTCCCCACTGTTGTATTCGAAGAACTGAAGAAAAGCGGACTAACGACCCAGCGCCTTGATGAGGCGCAATTTTTTATCGACGCTTTCTTCGCGCGTATCGCGGATAGCGATCTGCAATCCCACACGACGACCGAATGGGCCGCGTTGATCGCGGAGCTGCTCGAGTTCATGCAGCAGCGTCAGCCAGGCCGCGCTGTCGTACGTGTGATCAACCCGGGTGCTGGCCATGAGGGCCGCAGCTATATCCAGGTGGTGACGGATGACATGCCGTTCCTGGTGGACACGGTCAGCATGATCGCGGGCCAGCATCTGCAGATTCATGCGGTGATCCATCCGGTCGTCGAGGTCATGCGCGATGCGGCGGGCAAGCTGGTCAAGCTGGTTGCCGAGCACGGTCAGTCCGAATCGGTGATGCATTTCGAAGTCGATCGCGTCGCGGACGAGGCCGAGCAGATTCAGCTGAAGGCGCAGATCGAGACGGCACTGGAAGACGTACGCACGGCCGTCAACGACTGGGCCAAGATGCGCGACCAGGCGCTGTCCATCGCCGCCGAGCTGCCGCAGCGCCAGTTGCCGCTCGATGCCGCTTCGGTGCATGAGGCGTCGGAATTCCTGCGCTGGCTCGCCGACGACAACTTCACCTTCCTCGGTTATCGCGAATACGAAGTGACCGAGACCGATGGCGAGGAAGTGCTGCGCGCCGTCGAGCCGTCGGGCATGGGCATCCTGCACAAGAGCGAGCGCTCGCTGGCACCGCGCTCGCTGCGTACGCTGGTGGCGCATGAGCTGCCGCAGTCCGGCTCCACCGACGCCATCATCCTGACCAAGACCAATGCGCGTTCGCATGCGCATCGCCCGGGCTACATGGATTACGTCGGCGTGCTCAAGTTCGATGCCGCTGGCAAGCCGGTGGCCGAGCAGCGCTTCCTGGGCCTGTTCTCGTCCAATGCCTATATGGCGCGCCCGCAGAACGTGCCGCTGGTACGCCAGAAGTTCGAGTTCGCCATGGAGCGCTCGGGGCTCAAGCGCGATTCGCATTCGGGCAAGGCCTTGCGCCACATCCTGGAGACGCTGCCGCGCGACGAGTTGTTCCAGAGCAGCGAAGACGAGCTCTACAACACCGCGATGGGTACCCTCGAACTGCGCCAGCGTGCCCGCACGCGCCTGTTCGTGCGCCGTGACCGCTATGGCCGTTTCATCACCTGCCTGGTCTATGTGCCGCGTGATCGTTTCAATACGACGGTGCGCGAGCGCATCGAAACGCTGCTTAGCGACGCCATGCGCGGCGAGCATCTGGACTCGTCCGTGCTGATGGGCGAGGCCGCCCTGGTGCGCTTGCACGTGGTGGTGCGCCCCAAGATCGGCGACCAGGCGTCCTACGATGTTGCCGAGCTCGAGAAGGGCGTGGCCACCATCGTGCGCAACTGGCACGACGACTTGCGCGACGAACTGGTGCGTACGCTGGGTGAACACGACGGCGTAGTGCTGGCCAACCGCTATGCCAAGGCCTTGCCGGCGGGCTACGTCGAAGACGTCACGCCGACGGCGGCGGCAGAGGATGTACGCCAGCTTTCGTTGCTCAAGGGCGACGATGCGGTACGCATGTCGTTCTATCACCCGGCCGAACGTCCGGATGAGTTGCGCTTCAAGATCTACCGCAGCGGCGGCGACATTGCGCTTTCCGAAGTGCTGCCGCAGCTGGAAAACCTCGGCCTGCGCGTGCTCACCGAGCACCTCTACGATGTGAACGTCGACGGTTCGGTGCTGTATATCCAGGATTTCGAAGTGCAAACCGCCGGCAGCCTCGCGTTTAGCGTGGAGCAGGTCGGCACGCTGTTCGAAGATGCGTTCGAGCAGATCTGGCGCGGCAACGCCGAGAACGACGGCTTCAACCGCCTGGTACTCGGTGGCAAGTTGAGCTGGCGCCAGGTCGCGATGCTGCGCGGCTACTGCAAATACCTGTTGCAGACCGGCGTGGCGTTCTCGCAGAGCTATATGGAAGACGCGTTCAACCGTTATCCGGCGATTGCCGGCTTGCTGGTGGAGCTGTTCCTGGCCAAGTTCGATCCGCGCCGCGAGATGCTGTCGGCCGCTGAGTTGACGAAGGCGGGCGCGGCACTTGCCGGCGAAATGCAGGTGCTGATCCCGGAATCCGTGCGTGCGCTGCATCCGGGCCTCATCGACGGCCTGGTCGGTGCGTTCTCCAAGCCGCGCGCCGAGCAGCTCGTGGTGGTGGAAGAGGCCATCGGAACCCTGCTGGAAACCGTGTCCAGCCTGGACGACGACCGCATCCTGCGCAGCTTCGTCGCGCTGATTCGTTCGACCTTGCGTACCAGCTTCTTCCAGCAGTGGGAGGGCGCTCACCGCAGCTACATCAGCTACAAGTTCGATTCGCACGGCGTACCGGAGCTGCCCAAGCCGGTGCCGTATCGCGAAATCTTCGTCAGCGCACCGCGCGTGGAAGGTATCCACTTGCGCTTCGGTGCGGTGGCCCGTGGCGGCCTGCGCTGGTCCGACCGC
>DASXND010000102.1:0-2496 GCA_036495265.1 Dyella sp. | reverse complement strand
GAATGCCACCGACGCCAATGATGCCGATGCGATCACCCACGCGCTTGCGCATGCCACGCAAGACGGCCGTGGACCTGGCGAACAGCGGCTTGCCGGAAAGGCCGCCGGTTTCATTGCCGTGGGGGTCGCTGGCGACCGCTGCATGATCGATGGTGGTATTGGTGCAGATCACGCCATCCACTTTGGCAGTCAGCAGCACTTCGGCAATGGCATCGAGCTCGGTCTCGCTCAGGTCCGGCGCGATCTTCAACAACATTGGCTTGCGCGAGCCAACCTGCGAGCCCAGGCGTTCCTGCGCTTCGCGCAGGGTTTCGATGAAGCGGCGCAAGGTGGCCTCTTCCTGCAGGTCGCGCAGGCCCTGGGTGTTGGGCGAGGAAATATTCACCGTCACGTAGCTGGCATGCGCGTAGACACGCTCCAGGCAGAAGAGGTAGTCATCCACCGCCTTGTCGTTCGGCGTGTCCTTGTTTTTGCCTATATTGATGCCGAGCACGCCGCGATAACTCGACTGCTGCACGTTTCTCACCAGCGCATCGACGCCGGCATTGTTGAAGCCGAGGCGATTGATCACCGCTTCGTGATGGGGCAGCCGGAACATGCGTGGCTTGTCATTGCCGGGCTGCGGGCGTGGGGTGGTGGTGCCCACCTCGACGAAGCCGAAGCCGAGCGCACCGAGCGCATCGAGGTGATCGGCATTCTTGTCCAGGCCGGCCGCCAGGCCGACCGGATTGGGGAAGCGGATGCCGAAGGCCGTGGTCGGTAATTCGGCAGGCGGCTTCACCAGGCGATGAAGGAACTGGCTGCGCTGGGCAACATCGAGCGCGTAAAGCGTCGCGCCGTGCGCGGTCTCCGCATCGAGTGCGAAAAGCAAGGGGCGAATCTGGTCATACATAGTCAGGGCACCTTGCCCACGTAGATAACGGTGTCGTAATCGAAGCTGATGCGGCCGTCCTGCGCGCAGCTGTCGAACAGCTCCCGCAGGGCGTGCATCATCGGCTCATGGGAGGGGTGGCCGGTGCGCGGCGCGTACGACGATGACATCAAGCGTCCGCTCAGTGCATCGAAATCGAGCAACTGGCCGTGATCGAAACGCCCCATGCCGAGGTAACCCGCACCGAACCATGCACGCATATGCGATTCGTCGCCGTAACGTTCGGCAACGCTGGTGTAGTCGGTGCCGTATTCCTGCAACAACGCTTCGTACCCTTCCAGGAACGGGGTACCCATAAGGCGGCGGGAGTTCCAGACGATGGCGGCCAGGCCGTCCGTTTTCAGGATGCGCTGGAACTCGCGGCGGGCCGCCTCCTGGTCAAACCAGTGGAAGGCCTGTGCCACGATCACGAGATCGATGCTGGCATCATCCAGGCCCGTCGCGGTCGCATGGCCATCCACAGCGCGAAAGCGCGCGTTGTCGCCCAGCCATTGCTCGGCGGCTGTACGCATGGCTTCGTTCGGTTCCACCGCGATGACGCGATAGCCGCCGTCGAGAAAGAGCTTGCTGGAAATGCCGGTTCCCGCTCCCACGTCAGCCACCTGCCAGTGCGGGTTGACGCTGTACTCGCGTTGCAGCCATTCAAGCATCGCGACGGGATAATCCGGACGGTAACGCACGTAGTCGGCAACGCGGTCGCTGAAGCGTTCGGTGGGTTTGAGGTCGGTCGGTTTGAGATCGGTCATGGTGTTCATCCCGACAGCAATTGGCCGCCATCCACGCACAGCGTCTGGCCGGTGATCCAACTGGCGAAGGGCGATGCAAGGAACAAGGCAGCGTGGGCGACTTCCTCCGGCTTGCCATAGCGGCCGAACGGAATCTTGGCCAGCGTCTGCTGGTAGAGCTCCGGTGCATCGCTCTTGCGACGATCCCACAAGCCGTCCGCAAACTCGATGGAGCCTGGCGCGATCGCGTTGACGCGAATGCGGTGCTTCGCCAGGGAAAGCGCCTGCGACGACGTGTACTGGCTCAAGGCGGCCTTCACCGCCGCATACGGTGCGCCACGCACGGTCGGATGGAACGCGGCGATCGACGAGGTGTGCAGGATGCTCGCGTGCGTTGACGTCTTCAGATGCGGCAAGGCAGCGTGAGAGGCGCGTACGGCCGCCATCAGGTCGACCTGGAAGCCGGCCAGCCAGCCAGCGTCGTCATCGTTGAAACCATAGCCGCTGGCATTGTTCACCAGGACGTCGATGCCGCCGAGGACTTCTGCGGCTTCCCCGACGTAGGACTTGATCGCGGCGGCATCGGCAAGTTCGCAGCGGCGCGTATGCGCCGTGACGCCGTAAGCCGCGATGGCGTGGCGCACTTCATCGAGTGCCGCTTCGCCCCGCGCGCAGACCGATACCGAGGCACCGGCCTCGGCGAAAGCGAGCGCGATGCTGCGGCCGATGCCCTTGCTGCCTCCGGCGACGACAACGCGGTAACCGTGGAAATCGCAGATGGGACGCAGAGGAAGAGTCATCGTGGCAGCGTAAGGTGGGCCGGTTAGTGCGTGTGAAGGA
>DASXND010000101.1:0-7019 GCA_036495265.1 Dyella sp. | reverse complement strand
CCTGACGAAAAGGGATCGACATCCTTGTCGATCCCCCTGCGGGCCTGATCGTCCGCCCCTCACCGCCGCACAGGGGCCCCGAAGGTCAAATGCAGAGCCGAAGGCTCGAGCAGCGCGTTGCGCTGCTCATCGCTCTTGGCTTTGCTTGAGCTCCTAGCTCTTGGCTCGTCGGGCCCCTATGACGCGGCGGGTGGGTGGAGGAAAAGCCCGCAGGGTGGCTTGCATGGATGCAAGCCAGTTTGTCGTCAGGGCAGGACGCCCTGTCGACAAACCTCCGTAACCCACCCGCGTACCTGGAGGGCGTAGCCCGAAAGGCGCGCCATCGGGGTGGCCTCTCTTTTGGTTACTTTTCTCTGGCCAGACAGAGAAAAGTGACCCGCTGTCCGGCAGGACAGCGGAAGCCCGCCGCAGGCGAGCCAGGTCGCGGAGGCGCCACGTCAAAAACGAAAGTCACTGGATGACCAGCTGCGCTGTTGTAAAGCGCCTCCAGCGTGACCAGCCCTTCGGCTGTTGAGAGCCGCTGGGATGACGATCAAAAAGGCAGAGAGACGCAGTTAATCGCCAACACTCACGTAGCGCGTCGCAACCTCCAATACTCCGCCCCCCCGATACACACCACCAACCACGCCAACCCACTGGCATACCCACCCAGCACATCGCTGAAATAGTGCACCTGCAGCAGGACGCGGCTGACGCCGATCACCGTTACCATGGCGATAGCGCCCGCGACCACGGGACGATGCCAACGCAACGGCGTTAGACGCAACAGCACGTAGGCGAGCATGCCGTAGAACACCATGGCGCCGAAGGCGTGACCGCTGGGGAAGCTCCAGCCGGCTTCCGTCAAGTAGCCACGCAGTGGGCGCGGTCGCTGGAACCATAACTTGATGCCGCTATTGATTGGCACGATGCCTGCGACGGCGATGGCCCAACAGGTGGCGAGGACTGGCTGCCGGCGCAGCAACAGCACGGCCAGCACCACGACCGAAGCGGCTGCCACGGTCCACAGATCCCCCAGATGCGTGATGGCTGCGACGATACGCAGGCTTGCGTCCGGCAACTGGGCGCGCAGATCCGAGGCGAGTGCGGCGTCGAAACCAGGCCACAACCCCTGTGCTTCTGCACCAAGGGCGATTGCAATAGCGACAAACAGCAGCAGCATCGCCACCAGCAACATGGCCACGGTACGTGCACGGATGGCGACCGGTTCGCGGCCCATGGCGATGGCGGCATCGCGTTGTCGCAAGTTCCAGCGCGAGGCAAGGTCACCCAGCAGCACAGCCAGCAGGACCAGTCCGCCCCAGAGCATCAGGGCATGCGCAGCAATCCATTCAACCAGGTCGTTCATAGATGTCCTCAAGCGAGCGGGACATGATCCACGGAGCGGGCAACGCAGTCGAGGGCATGCGGATGTGACTTTCGGTGCTGGCCTGGGCGTGGTTTTGCCGCGATAGTGACGCTCCTTGCCGTCCATGGAGTCGACGATGTTCCAGCGCATCCGGTCCCCGCGTCTCGCGGGCTGTCTTGCACTGCTGGTGTTGGCCGCGCCGATCTGGGCGCAGAGCGCAGCGCCAGCAGCGATACCGACCGCTCCGCTGGTCAGCACCACCCAGCCGGCTTTACCGGCGCAGCTACAGGATTTTGGCGCCTACGTGGACAGCGCCCGCAAGCAGTTCGACGTACCCGGCATCGCCGTGGCCATCGTCAAGGACGGGCAGGTGGTGCTTGAACAGGGATTCGGTGTGCGCGAGCTGGGCAAGCCGGAAACGGTGGATGCCCACACGCTGTTCGCGATCGCCTCGAACACCAAGGCGTTCACGGCGGCGGCGCTGCAGATGCTGGCCGAAGAAGGCAAGCTCAAGATGGATGATCGGGTGATCGACCATCTGCCGTGGTTCCAGATGTCCGACCCTTACGTGACGCGCGAAATGCGCATCCGCGACCTGCTGGCGCATCGTAGCGGCCTGGGTCTGGGCGCCGGCGATCTGCTCTACTGGCCGCCGACGTCCTACTCCACCAGGGAAGTGGTGGAACGCCTGCGCAACGTGCCGCTGGCGACCAGCTTCCGCAGTGCCTATGCCTACGACAATATTCTGTTCGCCGTGGCAACGCTGGTGATCGAGCAAGTGTCGGGCCAGCGCTATGCCGACTTTATCCGCGACCGCATCTTCAAGCCGGTCGGCATGGACGAAGCGCTGGTCGACATGACCTATCTGAAGCCCGGCATGAACGTGGCCATGGGCCATGCGAAGTTCAACTTCAGCGAACTCAGGCCGGTACCGCCGATGGCCTGGTCGAACAACCCCGGTGCCGGTGGCATCTACGCCAACGTGCATGACCTGGCCAAGTGGATGAATGTCCAGCTCGCGGGTGGCCAGTTGCCCAACGGCCAGCGGCTGTTCTCCGAAGACAGCCACAAGCAGATGTGGTCCATGCTTACGCCGATGAAGATCAGCGAACCGCCGGTGCCGGAGCTCAATGAGTCCAGGCCAAATTTCGCCGGTTATGGCGAAGGCTGGTTCCTGTCCGATTATCGCGGCCAGCGACTGGTCTGGCACACCGGTGGCTGGCCCGGCATGGTGTCGCGCGTCACCCTGGTGCCTGAGCTGAAACTCGGCATCGTGGTGCTGACCAGCCAGGAATCCGGTGCGGCCTTCAACGCGGTGACGTATCGCGTGCTCGATGCGTACCTGGGCAAGGACAAGAAGGACTGGGTGGCCGCCTATGCCGCCGCGGTGAAGAAGTCCGAAGGCAATGCCGACGTTAGCTGGAAGAAGCATCAGGCGGCGCGTGACAAGGGCAGCAAGCCGTCGTTGTCACTGGCCGACTACGCGGGTACCTATCGGGATCCGTGGTACGGCGACATCGTGGTGAGCAAGGAAGGCGGCAAGTTGCGTCTGCGCTTCGCCAAGACGGCGCAGCTGGTGGGCACGATGGAACCGTGGCAGCACGATACGTTCATCGTGCGCTGGGACGACCGTTCCTTGAACGCCGACGCCTTCGTCAGCTATACGCTCGATGCCGACGGCAAGGTGCGCGAAGTACGCATGCAGCCAGTCTCGCCGTTGACGGATTTCAGTTTCGACTTCCAGGACCTGCGGCTTGCACCCGTCAAGGATGCCAGGGCCACGACGTCGGAATGATCTTCACCTGATCAGCAAGATGTGGCGACAGGCCGGCTTTTGTTGGCCTATCGCGAATCCCGGCAGCGCGAACCGGGCAGGCGACGGGGCCAAGAATTTCGTAGCACGGCTTCCGCGCAAGCCATAAGTCATCCACGGAGAATGTCATGCGGACGTACCGACTCACCACTGCCCTCTTGCTATGCTTCGGCCTCACCATCGCGGGCTGTGCGCGCGAGCAAGCGCCGCCGACGTCGCATGCTTTCCATGTCGAACTCGCCACGGCGGGAGGCGAGGCCAAGGCGGGGCGACTGCTGGTATTCGCCGAGGATGCGAAGACTGCCGAGGCCTCGTCCAAGGACGGCAACGTCACTGCCGTCGACATCAACCCGCTCGATCCCGCGCAGGTGAGCGTGGCGGCGCGGGAGGTAAGCCGACTGGAGCCAGGGCAAGGCGTGGATGTGGACACCGGTGCTCGCGCGTTTCCTGCCGCTTTCGCCAAATTGCCGCCAGGCGACTACTACGTGCAGGCCGTGCTCGATGTCGATCACAGCTACAACTACAGCGGTCGCGATGGCGGCGACCTGGTAAGTGACGTGGTGAAAATGCATTTGCCTGCCGCGTCGATGCCAAAGCTGCAACTGACCGCCACGTTGCCGGTCCATGAGCTCTGGTCGCTGCCCGCGTCCGCCACCCAGGCGGTGCGCGATGCGTTGCCCGAAGCGCGCCGTCACACCGAGGACCTCGATTTCGTCAGCCCGGCGTTGTCGGCGTTCTGGGGCCGGCCGATCCATATGCGCGGCTTCGTGCTGTTGCCGCCAGGCTATGACGTCAAGGCGGCCGACACCTATCCGGTGGTCTACCTCACGCACGGTTTCGGCGGCGGTCTGGGACATTTCGCCAGTGGCATCACCAGCACCTGGTTGGCGATGTCGAAGGGTGAGATGCCGCCGATGATCTGGGTGTATCTGGACGAATCGAGCCCTACGGGCACCCACGAGTTCGCTGATTCGGTGAACAACGGTCCCTGGGGGCAGGCTCTTACCGAAGAGCTGATCCCGCATCTCGAATCGACCTTCCGCATGGATGGCAAGCCCGCGGGCCGCTTCCTCAATGGCCACTCGTCCGGTGGCTGGGCGACGTTGTGGTTGCAGACGCGCTATCCCAAGGTGTTTGGTGGCACATGGTCCACCTCGCCCGACCCCAGCGACTTCCATGACTTCACCGGCGTGGATCTATATGCGCCTCACGCCAATGTGTATCGCAGGCCTGATGGTTCGACGTATCCGCTGATCCGTGACAATGGCAAGGTGCTCGCCACCTTCGAACAATACGCCCAGATGGAGCGCGTGCTCGGCAGCTATGGCGGGCAGATGGCTTCCTTCGATTGGGTGTTCTCGCCACGCGGCGCGGATGGCCGTCCACAACCGATGTTCGACCGTGACACCGGCGCCGTCGATGCCACGGTGCTGGCCTACTGGCAGGACCACTACGACATCGCCCATCGCCTGCAAACGCAGTGGCCCGAGCTCAAGCCAGATCTCGACGGCAAGATCCATCTGATCGTGGGTACGGCAGACACGTTTTACCTCGACGGCTCTGCGCATCGACTGAAGGGTGTGCTCGACGGCTTGCAAGCGCAGTCGGACATCCGTTTCCTGCCGGGCAAAACGCACTTCGACCTTTACGCGAATGGCAGTGACCGCACGGCACTGCTCAAGCAAATTGCATGGGAGATGTACGCGGTGGCGCGTCCGCAATCGACGCTGAAGCGCGCGGCTCCCTAGCGCCGTAAGCGCAGTCGACGGATGATCGTCTGGCGAAGGAAGGGGCTTGCAGCGCAAGGCCAAGCCCCCGTCCTGCGCAAAACCAAACGCTGGTTCAACGCAGGATTTTTCGCTCCGTTTTCACTACATCCTGCGATCACGTTCATCCATCGTGCACCGTTCCGAGTCGCATCATGAACGTGTCGAGGCGCCACTTTGCCGGGCCGCCGTCGACCTTGTTTCCCGATGGAGAACGCTTGATGAAGAAGACCATGCTAGCCCTGTTGCTTGGCGCACTCGTGGCCTCCACCGCCGCTACCGCCGGACCGTTCCAGCAAGACGAACACCGTGATCAGCAAGAAGAACACCATGATCGTCAGCAAGAAGAACACCATGATCGCGCTGTTGGCCATGACGAGCACCGCGATGTCGTGCAGCACGACCGTGGCATGCACGAGGGTTGGTACCGTAAAGGTGCCGCGGTCCCGCAGGAATACCGTGACCATCGCTACGTCGTGGATAATTGGAACGAATATCACCTGCGCGAACCGCCCCGTGGCTACCAATGGGTGCGTAGCGACAATGGTGAATTCCTGCTCATAGCGGTTACCAGCGGCGTCATTGCCGACATCATGCTCAGCCACTGAGGATGACCGGACCGCATCGTTCCACCGGGGCGGTGCGGTCCGGATCAAGCCATTCCAGGGTGGCCGTCGCCCGCAGGCGGTCTTGAGCGCAAGCAGGTGCCATGGTGATCTGGCGTTTACGCAAGATGTTGCGACGCAGCCTCACGGGAGCTAAACGTTGATTGCGGCACGTTGACGGCGCGCCGCGTGCTTGATGCATAGTCGGTGTGGCAAGCGTCTTCGCGCTTGGGGAGTGTCATCCGTGTGGATGACGCAGACATCCATCTGCGGTGATGCGAGGAGGGGAGGCGGTGCCGTTTACTGCGGCCGCTTTCTCAGGGAACAGTCGAGTTTGCGCTGGAGGGATCGAGGATGAAATCGTACGGTTTGATCGCTGTATTGATCGCGGGTCTTCTTGCTGGTCCAGCCGTTTATGCACAGCAGGCGTCGGCACCGCCGGGCTCTACCGGACAGTGCAAGGACGGCACGTATACGACCAACGCAACCAAGAAGGGGGCTTGTTCCGGCCACCACGGCGTGAAGGAATGGTTTGGCGCTGCCAGCACGGCGGCACCTGCCGCCGCAGCGCCAGCAGCTGCCGCAGCGCCCAGCATGACCCCGCACACCACCGCGCCCGTGCCCAACACCAAGTCACCTTCGCCGGCACCCGCTACCGCAGCGGCGCCGGGTGGTGGTCCAGGCATGGTCTGGGTCAACTCCAGCAGCAAGGTGTATCACTGCCCGAGCGACAAGTGGTACGGCAAGACCAAGGCCGGTGTTTATATGAGCGAAGCCGACGCCAAGGCCAAGGGCTTCCACGCCGATCACGGCAAAGCCTGTACGCAGTAATTCGGCAAAAAGCGTTGTCCAAGTCCGGAGGGCCGACTTATGTCGGCCCTCTTTGCATCAGCCCTCAGTTGGCGTCGGAGATGTTTGTGAGAAAGCAGTTCAAGTACCTGGCGGCGGCCATCGCCTGCGTCCTGGCCGGCACGAGCGCCGCAAGGGCGGACGAAGCGCAGGTGGCCCGTGCCACGCTCGATAACGGTCTGCGCGTGGTGGTGGTTCGCGACGCGTTGGCGCCGGTGGTGACGACCGAGGTCAACTACCTCGCCGGTTCGAATGAAGTGCCCGCCGAATTTCCGGGCACGGCGCACGCGATCGAGCACATGATGTTCCGTGGCGGCCCGGGCCTGTCCAAGGACCAGTTGGCTGCCATCGCCGCGAACATGGGCGGCGCCTTCAATGCGCAGACCATGCAGGACGCTACGCAGTACTACTTCGTTACCCCGGCCCAGGATCTGGATGTGGCCTTGCACGTCGAGGCCTTGCGCATGCGCGGCATCGACGTCTCGGAGGCGGAATGGGCCAAGGAGCGCGGTGCGATCGAACAGGAAGTCTCGCGTGACCTGTCCAGTCCCGATTTCAAGTTCTACACCCAGATGCTCGGGCAGATGTTCGCCGGCACACCTTACGCACATTCCCCGCTGGGTACGCGCGAGTCGTTC
>DASXND010000100.1:0-1863 GCA_036495265.1 Dyella sp. | reverse complement strand
CCGGGCCAGCGGATCGTCGTGCTCATCAACGCTGATGCTTTCCAGCATCACCAGTTCGTCTTCTGCGACACCACTGGGCTGACGCATCTGGGCGGTGCGATGGCCGATCATCGAAGCGACATTGCAGACGATGGCGCAGGTAAAGGCGACTTGCAGCACCAGCAGCAACACCGTGAGCTTGTGCCGGGTAAGGCTGGCGAGCATGGGTGAACGGCGCATGGTGGGCCTCACTGTGTCTTGAGTTGCAGGGCGGGTGTGATGTGACAGGCTCGCCACGCCGGCAGCAGACCGGCCAGCACGCTGGCGATCACGGCGAGCACGAACGTACCGAGCAGCATGCTCGTATCCAGATGCGCGAGTTGCGCATAGCCATCGGGGCGCTGGCGCACGCTCCATAGGCCGGCACAGGCCAGCATCAGGCCGAGCACACCACCGGCCAGGCCGATCACCGAGGCTTCCACGCCCAGCTGCAGAAAGATATCGCGGCGGCGGGCGCCCAACGCACGCCGTACGCTGATCTCGCCGGCTCGGCGCAGGAAGCGGGCCAGCAGCAAGCCCACCACGTTGAGCATGCACACGGCGAGGAATCCCAGCGACAGCGACAGCTGCAGGCGCAAGTCATCGGGAATCACATGCTGGCGGGAGAGCCAGGCCATCAAATCGTAAAAACCGGGGTCCACCGGCCGCGGAAAACGCCCATGCGCCTGCTGTTCCCGCCAATAGTCGGCGAGGAAATTCCGGTAGGCACGCGCCTTGGCCGGGCTGTCGAGCTGTACCCAGAACTGCAGCCAGCTGCAGTGATCGCTGCTGCGTCCGTCGCCGCCATCGCCCCAGCAGGAAAAGCGGCCGTTGAAGTCCAGGCCGAGGTCCATCGCAGTCTGCAGGGGTAGAAAGAATTCGTCCCTGCGACTGAATGCGCGGTTGTCGAGCTGTGCGTAGAAGGTCGGCTGCGGATGCCAATCGTCGACCACGCCGATCACGCGAAAGTCGGTGTTCTTCAGGCGCACCGTGTGGCCGAGGCCCGATGCGTCGCCGAACAGTTTGCGATTGAGGCCACTATTGAGCACCACGACGCGGGCGCGTTCCTGATCGTCCTGCGAGGTCCAGCCGCTGCCTGCGCGAAACGGCACGCCGAACATGCTGAAGAAGTCCGAGGTCACGTAACGCCCCGTTTCGTAGAACGCCGATTCGCCCGCGCGCATCGAGCGCACCGGCGCCGAGCCACCGGACATCGCGGCCTGACGTTCCGCCTTCGCCGCGCGCAGCAGCGCCTGCGCGTCGGGCCAGGTGAGATTGCCGCCCGGCTCGGATGCTTGTTCTTTGGATGTGGCCAGCGGACGCGCGTCGATCACCGGCACATAGAGCTTCGCGCTGCGCCCGGGCAGCGGGTCGCCCGACATCGCGTGGAATACGGTGATCATGGTCATGCTGGCGCCGATGCCCAGGCCGATCACCAGGATCATCAGTGCCGTCAGGCCCTTGGTCAGGCGCAGACTGCGCATGGCAATCGCGGCGTAGTACTTGAACATCGTTGCCTCCATGGATTCCAATGTCGCTGGCGATGCGTCGGCGGGGGAATACGCGACGCCGTCACCCGATTTTGAAGCGCAGTTCGCCGCCCGCTCCCCTCATTAGGGAGCGATAAAGTTTGGGTACTCGTTGTCGATGCTCCGAGAGAGTGCCTATTGCTGAGAGGCTGCGAGCAACTGATTCTCAGCTCGCCATCCCTTCGGCTGTTGAGAGCCGCTGGGATGGCGAGCTCAGTGCGCGACGCTCCTCGACTTCCTTCAGTGCGCGCTGACCGGCTGCGCCGCACCCTTGGCAACGGCCTCGGCGATCAGGCTTTGCATATCGCGGTCAGCC
>DASXND010000099.1:0-8372 GCA_036495265.1 Dyella sp. | reverse complement strand
CGACCCGGCCGACCTGAAGGACGGCGTCGACTTCGCCATCAGCGTGCGCCTGCAGCAGGGCGACAAGTTGCTCGCCATCAACGATACCCGCGTGAGCGTGCTTGGCCGTTCCGGCGAAAACGGGCCGGTGAGCGTGATGCTAAAGGCCGTGCCGTAACGACATCCCACATTCCCTGTGTGTATGTAGGAGCGCACCCTGTGCGCGAAACCTACGTAGCCGCAATCGCGCACAGGGTGCGCTCCTACAACAACGTCAGGAAGGGTGTGCAGGGCGGGCAGCTTGCCCGCCCCGTTATCTCAGCGAGCGAACGCCAGCCGCTGGCCGCGCACGTTACCGTCGATGGATGAGCCATCCCATACGCGCTGGCCATTGACGAAGGTGGCCACGATCGAGCTGTTGAAGGTCGTGCCCTCGAACGGCGACCAGGCGCATTTCGAAAGGACTTCCTCACGGCTTACCGTATGCGGTTTGTTCGGATCGACCAGGACCAGGTCGGCGGCATAGCCTTCGCGCAGGTAGCCGCGTTCCTTCACGTCGAACAGGGTGGCTGGCGCATGCGTCACGGCTTCCACCACGCGCTCCAAGCTCAGCTTGCCTTCGAACACCCGCTGCAAGGCAGCCTGTAGCGCGAACTGCACCAGCGGCAGGCCGCTGGGTGCCTTGTCGTACAGCTGGGCCTTCTCCTCCAGCAGATGCGGGGCATGATCGGTGGCGAGCACGTCGATGCGGCCCTCGGCCAGCGCCCTGGTGATCGCCTCGCGGTCCGCGGCGGTCTTGATCGCCGGGTTGCATTTGATCAGGAAGCCGAGCCGCTCGTAGTCGCGGTCGTCAAAGTGCAGGAAATGCACACAGGTCTCCGCCGTGATGCGCTTGCCCTTGAGCGGGCCAGGCTCGAACAGCGCCAGCTCATCGGCCGTGGAAATGTGCAGCACGTGCAAGCGGCTGTTGTGGCGACGCGCCAGCGCGATCGCCAGGCGCGTCGACTTGATGCAGGCCTCGCGCGAGCGGATCAGCGGATGTTCCCAGGCCGGGATGTTGTCGCCGTACTTCGCGTGCGCCACGGCGAGGTTCGCGTCGATCATCGGCGTGTCCTCGCAGTGCGTGATGATCGGGGTGGGCGCGTCGCGGAAGATGCCGTCGAGCACCTCCGGGTTGTCCACCAGCATGTTGCCGGTGGAGGCGCCCATGAACACCTTGATGCCGGGTGCGGCGAGCGGGTCGAGGCGGCGGATCGCCTCCAGGTTGTCGTTGCTGGCACCCATATAGAACGCGTAGTTCACCGCCGAGGTTTCGGCGGCGCGGGCGTACTTGGCTTCCAGGCTGTCTCGATCCAGGGCGGGCGGCTTGGTATTGGGCATTTCCATGTAGCTGGTGATGCCGCCGGCAGCGCAGGCACGCGACTCGTGGGCGATGTCGGCCTTCTGGGTGAGGCCGGGTTCGCGGAAGTGCACCTGGTCGTCGATCATGCCCGGGAGCAGCCACAGGCCACTGGCGTCGATCACCTGTTCGCCGGGTCGGGCGTCCAGATCGCCGGCGATGGTTTCAATGCGACCCTGCTTTACGCGAAGATCGGCATGGAAACGTCGGCCTTCATTGACCAGTTCGGCGTTCTTGATCAGCCAATCAGTGGACATGGTTTTCTCCAGGGGGACGGCAACGGCGGAAAGTGAACTGCTCGGGAACCGGATCGTGGCCCCCTTCGCAGAGGGGCTGGCAGCGCAGCAGCCGCCAGCCAGCCAGCGCGCTGCCGCGCAACGGACCGAAGCGCGCGACCGCAATCCGTGCATAATCGGAGCAGCTGGGATGGAAACGGCAGCGCTGACCCAGCAGGGGGCTTAGCCAGCGCTTGTACAAGCCAAGCAGTAGAAGTATTAGTCGGCTCACGAAGGTTTAAAGCTGCCGAGACAGCTTGCGGCATAAAGTGCCGCAAGTATTCCAGAAGCACGGTTGCCGGTGTAAGGCGCATGGGCTATAACACCCCGCCGCCGAGGCCAAAATGGTGAAGGGATATGGCGAAAACGACGCGTAGTGCTACAGCCACCAAGTCGCAGAAGGGAAAGCCTGCTGGCAAGGTGAAGGACATCAAGGCCAGCAAGAAGGCTCCTGCCGCAGGGCGGGGAGCGAAGAGCATGCCGGCCAAGGCGGCCGTCAAGGCGGCCCCGGCAAAGAAACCAGCTGCCAAGAAGGTTGCGGCCAAGCCGGCTGTAGCGAAGAAGCCGGTGGCCAAGAAAGTCGCGAAGTCCCCGGCAAAGCGCGTCGTTGTAAAGAAAGCCGCTCCCAAGCCAGTGGCCAAAAAGGCCGCGCCGGCCAAGAAACCGGCAGCCAGCAAGGCCGTTGTGAAGAAAGTGGCGAAGCCCGTCGCCAAGAAGGTGACGGCGCCCGCCAAGAAGCAGCCACCCCAGGCGGTGGCCAAGCCGGTTTCCACTCCGGTGAAGGCCGCCAAGGCGCCGCCGGCCAAGCCGGCTGCCAAACCTGCCGCCAAGCCTGCACCGGCCAAGCCCGCTCCCAAGCGGGCGGCGCCGGCTCCGGTGAAGGCAGCGCCAGCGCCCGTCGAGCGGGCCAAGCCCGCAGCTCTACCCATTACGGGTAAAGTAGCGAGTGCTACCGCTCGTCATACCACTCCTCAAAAGCAGAAAGCCCAGCAGTCCTCGATGAATAATCCTGCAACTCTCGACAATGGCATCACCCGCGAAGACGGTCGTTACGCGCTGCCTTCCACCACCACGATCGACCTGCCCAAGGGTTACCGTCCCTCGAACGACGAGGAGTACATGAACCCCAAGCACCTGGCCTACTTCCGCAACAAGCTGCGCGATTGGCGCGACCAGTTGGTGGAAGAGTCGCGCCAGACCATGGAAAACCTCCGTGACGAAGTGCGCGACGTCGGCGACGAAGCCGAGCGCGCCACCCGTGAGACGGAAAACTCGCTGGAACTGCGTACACGCGATCGTTACCGCAAGCTGATCTCCAAGATCGACAAGGCCTTGCGCCGCATCGAAGAAGGCCGTTACGGCTACTGCGAAGAGACCGACGAGGAAATCGGTGTCGAGCGTCTCGATGCCCGCCCGATTGCCACGCTGTCGCTGGACGCGCAGGAGCGCCGCGAGCACCTGCAGAAGCAGATGGGCGACTGACCAACGAGTCCGTCCCCGCATGAACAAAGCCCCGCCAGCGAGCGGGGCTTTGTTTTCAAGCGCGGCTCGCTTCGGCTCGCCTCGCGCCTAGGCTGTCGGGATGGCGGTCAGCTGAATGCGCCTGGCCTTAGGCCTTCAAC
This sequence comes from Dyella sp., assembly GCA_036495265.1. Classification (GTDB taxonomy): domain Bacteria; phylum Pseudomonadota; class Gammaproteobacteria; order Xanthomonadales; family Rhodanobacteraceae; genus Dyella. The sequence goes on along the minus strand of DASXND010000099.1, from coordinate 5,097 downwards.
ATGGCCGCCGCATACGCCTTGAGCTTGACCAGCATCGCAGCGAGTCCATTGGAGCGCGTCGGCGACAAGTGCTTGGCCAGACCAATCGCCTCGATAAAGCGTGGCTCGGTGGCGACGATTTCGCGAGCGGAACGGTCCGAATACACGCGCAGCACCAGCGCGATCAAGCCGGACACGATGGCCGAATCACTGGCTGCCTGGAAATGCAGTTTCTCCGCGCTGCCGCCAGGCACCAGCCATACCATCGACTGGCAACCATGCACGCGGTACTCCTCGGTCTTCAAATCATCGGGGAGCGGCGGCAACTGCTTGCCGAGGTCGATCAGGTACTGGTAGCGCTCGGTCCAGTCGCCAAAAAAGGCGAACTCGTCGACGATGTCTTGCTGCGCCTGCTCGGCGTTAGGTAGGGCAATGGCGTTCATGCCTGCATTATCGCGCGTTTGCGCGATTACCGCCCTTAACACCCTCTCCCCTGCGGGGAGAGGGTGTACCAGCATCAGCCCTTCACCACGCTCCAGCGCGTGCCCTGGGCACCGTCCTCGATCGCGATACCCATCGCAGTCAGTTCGTCGCGGATCTCGTCGGCGCGCTTGAAATCGCGGGCGGCGCGGGCCGCGCGGCGTGCTTCCAGCAAGGCTTCGATGCGAGCTTCGTCAACCGCCGATGCATCGCCGGCCTGCTTGAACCAGCTTTCCGGATCCTGCTGCAGCAGGCCGAGCAGGGCACCCGCGCCAAGCAGGGCACGTTTGGCTTCACGCCTGGCAAGCGCATCGCCGGCCTGACGGGCGGCATCGGCCAGTTGGGACAACTCGGCCAGCGCCTGCGGCGTATTGAGATCGTCGCAGAGCGCCGCCTCGACAGTGCCCGGCACCGGCAAGTCGGTGGTGTCGACCTCGACATCACCCAAGTCGCGCAGCACGCGATACCAGCCTTCGAGCGTACTGATCGCCTGGGCGATCGTCGCATCGGACCAGTCCAGCGGCTGGCGGTAATGGCCCCGCAGCAGCAACAGGCGCAAGGCTTCCGGCGGGTGTTGCTTGAGCAGTTCGTGCACCAGCATCACGTTGCCCAGCGACTTGGACATCTTGCGGCCGCCGAAGGTAAGCATGCCGTTGTGCAGCCAATAACGGGCGAAAACCTTGCCGCCGTGCGCGCAGGTGGACTGCGCAATCTCGTTTTCGTGGTGCGGGAATTGCAGATCCACACCACCGGCATGGATGTCGATGGAGTCGCCCAGGTGCGCCTCGCTCATGGCGGAGCACTCGATATGCCAGCCCGGACGGCCGCGACCCCAGGGACTGTCCCAGCCGGGAAGTTCGGGCGTAGATGGCTTCCACAGTACGAAATCGCCGGGGCTCTTCTTATACGGGGCCACTTCCACGCGTGCGCCTGCCAGCAGTTCCTCCGGGTCCCGGCCCGAGAGGGACCCGTAATCGGCGTAGGAATCGACGTCGAACAGCACATGGCCTTCGGCGACATAGGCGTGTCCGCTGACGATCAGGCGCTCGATCATCGCGATGATTTGCGGGATATGCGCCGTGGCGTGCGGTTCCACGTCGGGCGGGGCGATCCCCAGAGCCGCCATGTCTTCGCGGTAGGCTTGCGTATAGCGACCGGTGATGTTTTCGATACCCACGCCCAGCTGCTGGGCCGCGGCATTGATCTTGTCGTCCACGTCGGTAATGTTGCGGGCGTACACCACATGGGGATAGTGGCGGCGCAGCAGGCGCGCCAGCACGTCGAAGACCACCGGGCCGCGTGCATTGCCGATATGCACGTAGTTGTAGACCGTCGGGCCGCACAGATACATCGTTACCCGGTCGGGATCGAGCGGGATGAACGGTTCAACGCGGCGCGTCAGGCTGTTGTGAAGCGAAATCGGCATCAGCAGGAAATCCGGTCGGTGGGAGCGGGCGCAGGCAGGCGCAAGCCGGCCGCGCATCTTAACAAGGTGATGCATACGCCGCAGGCACCCGCTGGTATCGAAAGCGAAGCGCCGCGGCCTTTGGTCGCAAGACCTTGGGTGAGTTCTAAGCGTCGATTCAGTGTGAATTTGTTGCAATGGATGCTATGAGGCGCATAGACGCGTCCAACTTGCCCCCAAGCAGAGATCTAATGACCAAGATGCTGTCCCCCGCGCTGGTGCTTGCCCTGATGGCCTGTGGCCTGATGGTTACCAGCGCGTTTGCGCAGGATGCGCGGTACCCAAATCAAAACCAGGGTCCGAACCAGGGGCCGAGCCAGGGTCCGAACGACGACAATACCCATTTTGGCTGGGCCGACGTGCTGCGCGTCGATCCCGTTTATGGGGTCGCCCGTACCGAAGTGCCGCGGCAGGAATGCTACGACCAGCAGGTCGTGCAGACCGTGCCGCCCCAGGGCAGCGCAGCCGGAACCATCCTGGGTGCGGTTGTCGGCGGTGTGCTGGGTAGTACCGTCGGCCACGGTAGCGGCCGCACGGCGGCCACCGTGGTCGGTGCGGTGGCCGGTGGCGCCGTCGGCAACAGCGTCTCGGCCACTGGTGGTGGCGAATACCAGGGCACCGAGACCCACTGCCGCCAGGTCGCCGCGGTGAGTGAGCAGCGCCGCATCATGGGTTATGACGTGGAATACCGATATCGCGGTGAGGTCTACGTCTCCCGTCTCAACTACGACCCGGGCGAGCGTCTCCGGGTGCGGGTGAGCGTTGCCCCCGCCGACTGAGCCATCGATCCCGGTCCATTCAGCAAACCGCCGCCTCCGGGCGGCGGTTTGCTGCGGGGCTGGCTTTGCGACCACCACTTGTTGCATGGCAGCGAAAATCCCGTCATGATGCGCGTTCAATTACCCGGAACCTCGATGTCCGCAGCCGTCTATACCGCCACCGTACTCACCAGCGCCCGCATGGCTGCTGGGATGACGTCGCGTGCGCGCCGACCGCTGGTCCGACATTCGGCCGGGTAGGCAGTCGCGCGCGTTTCATGTGTATCGACGACAAAACCCGGCCTGCAGCCGGGTTTTTTGTTTTTGGATTTTGACTTACGCGGGCTGGCCCGCCCTTAGACCACCGGCCTACCGGGCCGAACGATGAGATAAAGGTATTCACGAGATGACTCTTCGCCATTTTCTGACCACCCAGGACTACAGCCGCGCCGAGATCGATGCGCTGCTGGAACAGGCGGCCGCCTTCAAGCGTTCCCCGCGCGGCCAGCAGCTGGCTGGCAAGTCAGTGGCGCTGATGTTCTTCAATCCTTCGATGCGCACCCGCACCAGCTTCGAGCTGGGCGCCTTCCATATGGGCGGCCACGCCATCGTGCTGGCGCCGGGCAAGGATGCGTGGCCGATCGAGTTCGAGGTGGGCAGCGTGATGGAAGGCGACACCGAAGAGCACATCGCCGAAGTCGCGCGTGTGCTGTCGCGCTATGTGGATCTGATCGCCGTGCGCGCGTTTCCGAAGTTCCAGGACTGGTCAGTCGACCGCGAGGACAAGGTCATCAAGGCATTCGCCCACTACGCGACGGTGCCAGTGATCAACATGGAAACCATCACCCACCCGTGCCAGGAACTCGCGCACGCGATGGCGCTGAAGGAGCACCTTGGCAATCTGCAGAACAAGAAGTACGTGCTCACCTGGACCTATCACCCCAAGCCGCTGAACACCGCGGTGGCCAATTCCGCCTTGCTGATCGCCACCAAGATGGGCATGGACGTGACCTTGCTGTGCCCCACGCCTGACTATGTGCTGGACCAGCGCTACATGGAGTTCGGCTACCAGAACGCCAAGGACAACGGCGGCTCGCTCAAGGTCAGCCACAACATCGAGGAGGCCTATCGCGGCGCCGATGTGGTTTACGCCAAGAGCTGGGGCGCGCTGCCGTTCTTCGGCAACTGGGAGCAGGAGAAGCCGATCCGCGAGGCGAGCCGGCACTTCATCGTCGACGAGGCCAAGATGGCATTGACCAACAACGGCCTCTTCAGCCACTGCCTGCCGCTGCGTCGCAATGTGAAAGCCACCGATGCCGTGATGGATTCGCCGGCGTGCATCGCCATCGATGAAGCCGAGAACCGCCTGCATGTGCAGAAGGCGGTGATGGCTTCGTTGATCGCTCAGCGCTGAGTCGAGGCGAGATCACCGTATGTACATGCCCACGTATTTCAAGGAAACGCGCAGCGAAGCGCTGCATGCGTTGATGCGCGCGTATCCGTTTGCCACGCTGGTCACGCATGGCGATGCGGGTCTCGCCGCCAATCATCTGCCGTTCGAGCTGGTCGGCGGCCACTTGCATGGTCACGTGGCGCGTGGCAACGAATTGGCGCGTGCCGATGGTGCCGAGGTGTTGGTGATCTTCCGCGGGCCGGAAGGCTATGTGAGCCCGAACTGGTATCCGAGCAAGCATGAGACCGGGCGCGAAGTGCCGACCTGGAACTATGCCGTGATCCATGTACATGGCCGCCTGCGCGTGGTCGAGGATCACACCTGGCTGCGGCAGTTGCTTGAGCGCCTGACCGATCGCCACGAAGCGGGCCAGCCCAAGCCGTGGCACGTATCCGACGCTCCCGCCGACCACATCGAGAAGTCACTGGGTGGCATCGTCGGTCTGGAAATCAGCATCGAGCGCATCGAAGGCAAGTTCAAGCTGAGCCAGAACCATCCGGCAGCGAACCGCGCTGGCGTGGTCGAGGGCTTGCGCCAGCGCAGCGGCAGGGGCGATGCCGAGCTGGCTGATCTGATGGCTCAACAAGAGGAGAGCAGGTCGTGAGCAAGGGACATCAGCATCACTACAACGTGGACGTGACGTGGACCGGCAATCAGGGCACCGGTACGAAGACCTACCAGGGCTATGGCCGCGAGCATGAGATCCGCATCGCCGGAAAGCCGGTGCTGGCCGGTTCGTCCGATCCCACGTTTCGCGGCGATGCCAGCAAGCACAATCCAGAAGACATGCTGGTGACCGCGCTTTCCACCTGTCACATGCTGTCGTACCTGCATCAGGCCGTGCTGGCCGGTGTGGTCGTCACGGCTTATCAGGACAGCGCCGAAGGCACGATGGAAACCGATGCGCATGGCGGCCGTTTCCTTGAGGTGGTGCTGCGTCCCGTGGTCACCATCGCCGCCGG
>DASXND010000098.1:0-2026 GCA_036495265.1 Dyella sp. | reverse complement strand
GCGATCGAGTACGGCTACAGCATCGCTGCGACCTGGGACTCGGACACGCCAGTGACACCCGAGGGGCCGCTGGTTTTGCCGGGCAACTATCAGCTGGTGCTCCACGTCGGCGGCAAGTCGTATCGCGCGCCGCTGGTCATTGCGCTCGACCCGCGCGAGCAGGTCAGCCAGGACGAACTGGTCACCGCGCTCACCTACTCACGCAAGATCGCGGCCATCCTTCAACGCGTGTGGCAGGGCTACGGCGAAGTAGAAGCCGTACGCGATCAGCTGGATACACTTGATCGCAAACTCAACCAGAGCGCCGCGCACCAGGCGCTGCTCGAAAGCGTGGATTCGCTGCGCATCAAAACCACACCGCTGGTCGACGGCACCGGCGAAGCGTCCCTCAATCTGCACGCAATCAGCGACGCACTCGCTGCGATCGCGACCGATGTCGAAGGCGCCGACCATGCGCCGACCGACGGTCAGCAGCAGGCGCTCGCCCAGTACCAGACGAATGTCGACAAGGCGCTCGCCCAGTGGAGCGCGATCCGTACGACCGAGCTGACGAAACTCAACCAGCAACTGCACGATGCAGGCATCGACGCGATCACCGTAGCGAATCCGGATCGCGTCGCCAGCAAGGAAACCGGGGAGTCAGAAGGCACACCCTAGCTGGCCTGGCCCAAGGCCTACACGATTCAATGCAAGCGTCCACATCGGTGCGAGTTCAACCGGTGGACGCGACACGCTTTCTGCTTGGGCGTCCATGCGGCAATGCCCTCTGCCGCTGGCGCGATGGTGCAAGGACCGATGCCGCCTTGGTTCGCGCCATGCGCGTTTCACGTCGTCCGCAGTTGATCCAGATACTGCTTCGGCGTGCAGTTGAACTCGCGCCGGAACACCGCGTACATGTATTGCAACGAGGTAAACCCGCTGCGCACCGCCACGTCGGACAGTGACACCAACGGATTGGCCAACATGTGCCGGGCGGTCTCCAGCTTGTGGTCCAGGATGACCTGATGCACGGATTTCTTCAGCTCGCGCTTGAAGTGTTCCTCCAGCGACGTGCGCGAAATGCCGGCGTAGCAGGCCACCTGTTCGGTCTTGATCCCCATGCAGGCGTATTGGCGGATGTAATGCCGTGCGCGCATCACGTGCGGGCTGCGAATGCACTGGTACTGGCTGCTGGCCTGCACATTGATACCCGCCGGCGGCACCAGCACACGGGTGGCCGAGTAATTGCCGCCATGCAGCATCTGGTGCAGCAATTGTGCGGCGGTACGACCCATTTCTTCCGCGCCCTGGATCACCGAGCTGAGCCGGATGCAGCTGAGCATCTGCACCATGGGATCATTGTCGATGCCGACGATGGCCACCTGCTCCGGCACCGGCACGTCGGCCACGATGCACGCCTGCAGCAGCTGCCGCGCGCGGGCGTCGGTGGCGGCGATGATGCCGATCGGCTTGGGCAGCGAACGCACCCATTCGGCAACCTCTTCCTGCGCCCGTCCCCAGCCACCGGCACTGGTGGGCGAGCCGTGGTAGACGATGCCTTCCAGCCCGTCTGCCGAGACGAGATGACGAAACCACATCTCGCGCTCATGCGCCCAGCGGTTGTCCGGTGCAGGCGGTTTGCCGAAAAAGGCAAAGCGTTGCAAGCCGTGCTCGATCAGTTGATCGTAGGCCAGCTGCACCAGCTTCTGGTTGTCGGTGGCCACATAGGGAACGCCGACCGGATAGTGCGACTCGTCGGCATACGAACCGCCCACGGCCACCACAGGAATGGACAGGGCCGACGCTGCCTCGGCCACCATCGGGTCATCGAAGTCGGCAATGATGCCGTCGCCACGCCACTGGCGGATGCCGACCGTGCGGCTGCGGAAGTCCTCTTCCATGAACAGGTCCCACTTCACGCGCGTGCACGTGATGTATTGCCCGATACCGGCGATAACTTGCCGGTCGTAAACCTTGTTGGCATTGAAAAGCAGCGCGATGCGATGAGGTGACATAGGGACCGTTACATAAGCAACCCATTACGACA
>DASXND010000097.1:0-9280 GCA_036495265.1 Dyella sp. | reverse complement strand
CCGGCTTTCTCGTCGGCGCGGTGGGCGTGGTGCCGACCGTGATGGTGGCGGCGTTTCCCGCGCCGATCCGCTATTCCGGCATCTCGTTTGCCTACAACGTGGCGTATGCCGTGTTCGGCGCCAGTACGGCGACCTTGATCGTCTATCTCGCCGAGCGAGCGGGACCGATGGCCCCTGCACACTATGTGGCGATGACGGCGGCAGTGAGCGTCGTGGTCGCGTTGTGGCTGATGCGGGCGCGGCCAGCGACGGATCTGGGGATTCAGCGGTAGCTCGCCGCCCCGCCTTATTGACGGAGTAGGCCGCTCAACTCGTCGATCTTCGCGATCGTTCCAACTCTCCTCACCGTCATCCCAGCGAACGCTGGGATCCAGCGTCTCTTTTTTTTCGACGTCGCGCCGTGACTGCTCGTCCACGGAAGTAGCAGCCACAAACAGGGCAAAAGTCACTGGATCCCAGCCTTCGCTGGGATGACGGTGAGGTGTATTGGATTCAGGTCGAGCCTCGGCGCTTCAAAACTCCAGCTCCTGCGCTGCGCACAAATAGTCGACCATTGGCGCCACTCGCTGAAACGTCCCGACAACCCGGGGCAGCAATTCCTTCGAGCAGGCCAGTGCCTCATCGAAGCTTTCGCCGCAGGCGAAATCCTTGCGCTTGATGTCGTCGATCAGCTCATGGTTCGGGTCGAAGCCACGCGGTGGGCGGGTGAGTGATTCGCCCCAGAACGTGAAGTGATCGCGAAACACCTTGCTGCGCGTGGCGCGCTTCCACGCCTCGGGATTGTCCGCCATGAAGTCGCGGATGCGCTTGAGTGCATCCGACTCCGGATGCCACATGCCGCCGCCGGCAAAGCAATCGCCCGGTTTGATATGGATGTAGAAGGAGGGCGCGGGAATCTCGTGGCGGCGCTCGTGAAAGAAGCGCGCGCCTTGCCATGGCTTGTACGGCTGCTTGTCGTTGGAGAAGCGGGTGTCGCGGTAGATGCGAAACAGTGAGCCGCCGTTCTTGCGCGGGTCGGCGCGGTAATGGGGGCTGATCTTGGCCAGCGGTGCCTGCAGGTCGGTGATCAGGGCCAGGAACGGTTCGCGCACGTGGCGCTCGTAGTCGTCCTTATGGTCCTGGAACCATTCGCGGCTGTTGTGGCGCGCCAACGAACGCAGGAATCGGAAGGTGGCGGGAGTGAAATAGGCTGTCGGCATGGGCGTGGCAGGAGTCAGGCGGAAAGAGAGGCGACGTCAGTGGCGAGCATCTCGCCCCATAGCTGCAGTTGATCGAGCAGGGGAAGCTTGTCCTGGTTGGCGGCGTCGGCACGCAGCTCGGCGATACGGGCGAAGTAGTCGTCCAGGGTGAGGTTGGTCAACGGCGTACGCTTGAGCAGACGCTCACGGCAAAATGCGCTCCAGCGCGCCTGTTCGTCGGCGCTGAGGGTCGCGGGCCAGTTGCGTGCGCGGTAGCGGAACAGCAGCTCGGGGTAGCGCGGGTCGCGAAAAGGGAAGGCACGCTCGCCCAGTTGATCGGGCGGCGTGGCGCGCACGTCCGCCAGCAGGCGCTTGTCCGAATCCGGCAGGAAGCTGCCATAGATCGCCAGCTCCGGGTCTTGCGCTGGCGGCAGCTCGGCCTGGCGCTGGAATACCCGGCGCAGCTTTTCGGTGAGGCCTTCGGACGCCGCGAGCATGTCGCGATGGGCCATGCTGCGGTCCAGGTCGATCTGCAGGCGTTCCAGGTCGACGCCCTTGAGCACGGACAGCGGTGCCAGCGCCGGGGCGCGATTGGCCCGTACGGTGCGCAGGGGGATGCGCGTCACGCCTTCGGGAAGGTCGGCGCGTGCGGTGAAGATGCGGTCGGCGATCTCGTCTTCATCCAGCGCGAGCCACTCGGACGGATCGGTGGCGAGATCGTAAACGATGATTTCGGTGGAGCGACTGGGGTGCGCGGCCAGCGGCGCGACCACGGCCAGGCAGTGCCGGCTCGATGGATAGCGCGAGGAAACGTGCACCACCGGCGTCATCGTGGTCACATCGAGCAACTCGAAGGCGCGCTGCTTGCGGCGCAGGCTCAGATACCAATCCCACAGGCGCGGCTGGCGCACGCGGATGAGGCGGGCCAGGTCGATCAGCGCGTGCACGTCCGAGAGCGCGTCATGCGCACGCTCCTGCTGCAGGTGATTGGCCTTGGCCAGATGCTCCAGCTTGAAGCTGGGCGAGCCGTCGTCGCGCAGCGGCCACACGATGCCTTCCGGCCGCAAGGCCTGGCACATGCGCACGAGGTCGATCAGGTCCCAGCGGGAGTTGCCGTTCTCCCACTCGCGTCCGTAAGGCTCGAAGAAATTTCGATAGAACAGCTGGCGGCTGATCTCGTCGTCGAAGCGCAGCGAGTTGTAGCCCACGCCACAGGTACCCGGCTGTGCGAGCTGCTCGTGCACGCGAGCGGCGAAGTCGGCCTCGATCACGCCCTCGCGCTCGGCCTGCTGCGGCGTAATGCCGGTGATCAGGCAGGCGTCCGGGTGCGGGGGCATCTCGCGTGGTGGCTTGCCGAAGAACATCACCGGCTCGCCGATGATCTCCAGCTCCATATTCGTGCGGATGCCGGCGAACTGCACCGGGCGGTCACGCCAGGTGTCCGCGCCAAAGGTCTCGTAGTCATGCCAGAAGAAGGTCTGCATGGCGGGATCATCGCATGTCGCGGATGGGCGCTTCATGCCCGATTGCGGGGCTAGGGCGGCTAGGGCGGGCGGCATAGGCCATGATCACGGTGGCAGCCGCGCGCCTGCTGCTAGACTCCGCGTCCAGGAGGGCGCATGAGCCAAGCGAACGACGACAATTTGATCTGGATCGATCTGGAAATGACCGGGCTCGATACGGATACCGACTCCATCCTCGAGATCGCCACCATCGTCACCGATCGAGACCTTCGCATCCTTGCCGAGGGCCCGGTGTTTGCGATCCGGCATCCGCTGGAGCGGCTGGAAGGCATGGACGCGTGGAACCGTAACCAGCACCGCAAGTCGGGCTTGTGGGAGCAGGTGGTGGCCTCGGCCGACGACCATGCCGCCGCCGAGCAGGCGACGCTGAATTTTCTCAAGATATGGGTGCCCCAGGGCAAGTCGCCCATGTGCGGCAACTCGATCTGCCAGGACCGTCGCTTCCTGCATCGCGAAATGCCGCGCCTGGAGCGCTTTTTCCACTACCGCAATCTGGACGTGTCCACGCTCAAGGAACTTGCCCGGCGCTGGGCGCCGTCGATCGGCAAGGGCTTCTCCAAGGAGTCTGCCCATACGGCGCTGTCCGATATCCGCGATTCGATCGATGAACTGCGCTATTACCGCCAGTTCATGGGCCCGCTGGGCGGCGAGTCCTGAGCGCTTAGGCTCAGAGCCGCGTGTCGCGCCCAACCGCATTCGGGAGTCACCATGTCTGTTGATCTGTTTGCTCCCGTACTCGACTGCGCTGGCCGGCCACTACGGCTCGACCGTCCGCGCGTGGTCGGCATCCTCAATGTCACGCCCGACTCCTTCTCCGACGGCGGCATTCACGCCAGCGTGGAGCAGGCCGTGGCGCATGGGCTGCGCATGGTCGAGGAGGGCGCGGACATGCTCGACATTGGCGGCGAGTCCACCCGGCCGGGCGCCGACGATGTGTCGATCGCTGATGAGCTGAGCCGCGTTGTACCGGTGATCGAGCAGCTCATGGCGCGCACCCAGGTGCCGCTGTCGATCGATACCTCCAAGCCGGAGGTGATGCGCGCCGCCGTGGCGGCGGGTGCCGGCATGGTCAACGACGTGTATGCGCTGCGTCGCGAAGGCGCGCTCGATGCCGTGGCCGAGCTCGGTGTGCCGGTGTGCCTGATGCATATGCAGGGTGAGCCGCGCAGCATGCAGGCCGAGCCGCACTATGACGATGTGGTCGGTGAAGTGCACCGTTTCCTTACCGATCGATTGTTCGCCTGCGAGCTGGCGGGTATCGATCGGCGCAAGGTGATGGTCGACCCCGGTTTTGGCTTCGGCAAAACGCTGGAACACAACCTCGCGCTACTGCGCGCGCTGGAGCGCTTCGCCAACCTCGGCAGCGGCGTCTACGTGGGCCTGTCGCGCAAATCGATGATTGGCGCGATGACCGGCAAGACCACGACGGCGGATCGTGCCGCCGGCTCGGTCGCTGCCGCTCTCATTGCAGTGCAGCGCGGTGCGCGGATCGTACGCGTGCACGACGTCGCCGCCACCGTGGATGCCCTTGCCGTATGGCATGCCCTACAGGCCGGCGATACGCCAGAGCGCCGCGATAGCAAACCCGCCGCGCCACGTTGGCCGGACGACGAGTGATAACGGAATTTAAGCGGCATCGCGCGACTTTCGCTACGCGCGGCCCTGGAGTTGAACCATGACGCAACGCAAGTATTTTGGAACGGACGGTATTCGCGGACTCGTCGGCCAGTGGCCGATCAGCGCGGATTTCATGTTGAAGCTTGGCCGTGCCGTGGGCGTGGTGCTTACCCGCGGTGGCCCGGTGCGGCCGAAGGTGCTTATCGGCAAGGACACCCGCGTCTCGGGCTATATGTTCGAGGCGGCGCTGGAAGCGGGCCTGGTTGCCGCCGGCGTCGATGTCGGCTTGCTCGGCCCGATGCCTACGCCCGCCGTGGCCTTTCTCACGCGTTCGTTGCGCGCGCATGCAGGCATTGTGATCAGCGCCTCGCACAATCCGCATCACGACAACGGCATCAAGTTCTTCTCGGCCGATGGCGAAAAGCTGTCCGACGAGATCGAGATGGCGATCGAGCATGAGCTGGAGCTGGAGTTCACCACGGTAGCGTCCGAACGGCTGGGCAAGGCCATTCGTGTCGGCGATGCCGTGACGCGCTATGCCGAGTTCTGCAAGACCACCGTGGCCGAGGACTTCAGCCTGCGTGGCATGAAGATCGTGCTGGATTGCGCGAATGGTGCGACCTATCAAGTCGCGCCCAAGGTTTTCTCCGAGCTTGGCGCGGATGTCACCAGCATTGGCGACAAGCCCGATGGTTTCAACATCAATCGCGACGTCGGTTCCACCCATCCGCAGGCGCTGGTGCGCGCGGTGGTGGAGCAGGGCGCGGATATCGGTATCGCCTTCGATGGCGATGGCGATCGCGTGCAACTGGTCGATCGTCACGGCACGCTTTCCGATGGTGATGACATTCTCTATGTGCTGGCGTGCAGCTGGCAAAAGCAAGGCTTGCTGCGGGGGCCCGTCGTTGGCACGTTAATGAGCAACTACGGCTTGCAGTTGGCACTGAAGGCACTAGGTGTCGAGCTGATTCGCGCCAACGTCGGCGATCGTTACGTCATGCAGCAGCTCAAGCAGCATGGCGGCAATCTCGGCGGTGAAACCTCGGGCCACGTGATGTGCCTGGATCGCGCCACCACAGGTGATGGCATCGTGTCGGCCCTGGCCGTGCTCGAGGTGCTGGTGCATGAGGGCATGGACCTGACCCAGGCCCGCCAGGGTCTGCACAAAATGCCGCAGGTGATGATCAACGTGCGTGCCGATGGCGCCCGCGAAGCGCTGGACAGTGATGCCGTACGCGAGGCGCTGGCCGAGACGGAGCGGGCGTTGGCGGGGCGTGGCCGGGTGGTCTTGCGCGCCTCCGGCACCGAGCCGCTGGTGCGTGTCACGGTGGAAGCGGCCGACGCGGCCGAGGTCCAGCAGATGGCAGCACGGCTGGCCGATGTCGTAAAATTGGCCGCAGAACGTTCGTGAGCCTGTAAGCAGGTCGCCAAGGAATGGCCCGACGTGCCCCGCCCCTGCGGTGGCGGGTTCAAGTGGACCGCACGCACAACCTGTGGACAAGCCATGAAGAAAGTTCCGACGCTTGATATCCGTCGTTATGACTCCGATCGCGCGGCGTTTGTCGCCGAACTGGGCGCCGCCTATCGCGAATTCGGTTTCTGCTGCATCAGTGGGCACGGCATTCCCCGTGAGCTTATCGACGGCGCCTACGACACCTTCCAGCGCTTCTTCGACTTGCCGGCCGAAACCAAGCTGACGTATCGCGTGCCTGGCACCGGTGGCGCGCGTGGCTACACGCCGTTCAAGGTGGAAACCGCCAAGGACAGCAAGCACGCCGATCTGAAGGAGTTCTGGCATATCGGCCGCGAGATTGCGCGCGACTCCAAGTTTGCCGACGTGATGCCGCCGAACATCTGGCCGTCAGAAATAGCGGACTTCAAGCAGTACGGCTATGGCCTGTTCGATGCGCTCGACCAGCTGGGTTCGCGCGTCTTGCGTGCGCTCGCGCTGCATATCGATCTGCCCGAGAACTTTTTCGAGGACAAGACCGACCAGGGCAACTCCATCCTGCGCCCGATCCACTACCCGCCGATCACCGAGGAGAACATCCCGAACGTACGCGCCGGTGCACATGAAGACATCAACTTCATCACCTTGCTGGTGGGCGCCAGTGCGGAAGGCCTGGAAGTACTGACTCGCGACGGCGAGTGGCTGCCGATCACCACTGAGGGCGACGCCATCGTGGTGAATATCGGCGACATGCTGCAGCGCCTGACCAACCACGTGTATCCCTCCACCTCGCATCGCGTGGTGAACCCGCAGAACGACAACGCGCGCAAGCCGCGCTATTCGGTGCCGTACTTCCTGCATCCGAACCCGGACGTCGTACTCGACCCGCTGCCGCAAACCATCTCGGCCGACAACCCGAGCCGCTACGACACCAGCATCACCTCCCACGAATACCTGATGCAGCGCCTCCGCGAAATCAAGCTGATCTAGCCACTCTCACCCTCACGCTCCCACTCCCTCTCCCGAAGGGGAGAGGGTCGGGGTGAGGGGCGGGTGCTCGCGAAAACGCCCAATCAGAAGCGACCGAGCATCCTGACCACGGGGCGATGGAAAAGAGCAGAGGCAATGGATCCCAGCTTGACCAGTCCTTCGGCTGTTGAGAGCTGCTGGGATGACGGTGAGGTTGCCTGGGGTGCCTATGCCCCTATTGGGATGAGGGGCATGAAAGTCGGAAGAATCGCCGCCGCAGACCGCCCTTACATCCCTTCCAACGCCCGATACCGCTTCGACTCCCGTGCCGACAGCCAAAGCGTGAATGGATCCGGCAGCACCTTCATCAACGCCTTGATGAAGCGATTCACGCGCCCCGTCACATGCACCACCACACCGCGTTCAACCGCATCGTGACCCTCGCGCACCACGGCCTCAGCGGTTTGCCACATGAAGCCCGGCAAGGCGTTCATCAACGTCCGCGTACCCGTTACATCATGGAACTCCGACCAGGTGAAACCAGGGCAGAGTGCGCACACGTGAACACCCAGGTGACGGTTCTCCAGTGCCAGCGACTGCGAGAACTTGATCAGATACGCCTTGCTCGCCGCATACAGCGTATGACCCGCGGAACCCGGCACATGGCCGGCCAGGGAGGCGACATTGATAATGCGGCCGTAGCCGCGCTCACGCATGCCCGGCAGCAAGCGCCAGGCGAGCTCGGTCGGTGCCGTCATCAAGACGCGGATAAAGGCCTCGTGCACCGGCCAGTCGACGGCCTCGAAGGTGCCGGGCACGCCATAGCCGGCGTTGTTGATCAGCCAGTCCACGGCAAGACCACGTGACATCAGTTCGCCGCACAGTACGGGTATGGCATCCGGCTGTCCCAGGTCGGCAGTTAATACCGTGATGGCGCACGGGTGGCGGGCTCGTAGTTCTTGCGCAAGCGCCTCCAGGCGATCCGTGCGGCGGGCGGTGAGTACAAGGTCATGTCCTCGCGCGGCGAGATCGCGTGCGAAGGCAGCGCCGATGCCGGCGGAGGCGCCGGTAATCAGGGTCAGTGGGCGGGTAGCTGGCATCAAGTGGTCTCTTTGTGGTTCTTCTAAATTTTCTCGTAATAGCAGTGGCTTGTCGCTGCTGCATTGCCAGTGGCATGGTCGATCGCTAAGCTTTAGGGTTTGCAGGCAGGGAATAGTGACATGCGCAAGAAGCTCGTCGCGGGCAACTGGAAGATGTACGGCAGCCGCACCATGGCGTCCGCACTGGTGGGCGACATCGTCGCCGCCTTGCCTTCCTCCGTCGATGTGGCGGTGTTTCCCCCGTTTCCCTACCTCGGTGAACTAGCCCACCAGCATGCTGGCTCGGGCCTGGGCTTCGGCGGACAGGACCTCAGCGAGCACCACGGGCAAGGCGCCTATACCGGTCAGGTCTCCGCCGCGATGCTGGCCGACGTAGGCGCGCAGTGGGCCCTGGTGGGGCATTCCGAACGCCGCCAATATCAGGGCGAGAGCGACGAGCTGGTAGCGCGCAAGTTCGCGGCCGCCCGCGCTGGCGGCCTCACCCCCATTCTCTGCGTCGGTGAAACCCTGGCCGAGCGTGAAGCGGGCGCCACCGAGGCCGTGCTGGCCCGGCAGCTGCACGCAGTGATCGCGCTCAACGGCATTGGCAGCTTCGATACGGCCGTTATCGCCTACGAGCCAGTCTGGGCCATCGGTACGGGCTGTACGGCCACGCCCGAGCAGGCGCAGGCGGTTCATGCGTTCATCCGTAGCCAACTCCAAAAAGAAGATGCTATGATTGCCCGTCTGACTCGGCTGCTTTATGGCGGCAGCGTCAAAGCGGCGAATGCGGCGGACTTGTTCGCGCAGTCGGACGTTGATGGAGGACTGATTGGTGGCTGCTCGCTAGTAGCCGCCGAGTTTCTGGGAATCTGCGCTGCGGCGCACTAAGCGCAACGGACCCTTTAGACAAACATGTTCGTCATCTTCAGCGTCTTCTACATTCTGATCGCCGCGGCGATGATCGTGCTGATTCTCTTGCAGCGCGGCGCCGGTGCGGATGCGGGCTCGGGTTTCGGCGGCGGTGCTTCGTCGACCGTTTTCGGTGCGCGCGGTTCGGCCAGCTTCATGACCCGTGCCACGGGCGTGCTCGCAGCGTTGTTCTTCCTGCTCAGCCTTAGCATGGGTATTTACCTTAGCCGCCACGGCACCTCGCAGCCTGCCAACGGCAGCGATCTCGGTGTGATGTCGGGTATTGCCACCAAGCCAGCTGCAACGCAGAATGCGCAGCCCGCCGCTCCGGTCAACGCGGAAATCCCGCAGGCGACCAAGCCGACGGCCAGCCAGGGCGATGTACCGGCAGCCACCCCACCGGCCAAGCCGGCAGGTGACGTACCAGCCGCGACGGAACCGGCAAAGAAAAATTAGTAAGACACCTGCCCAGGTGGCGGAATTGGTAGACGCACTACCTTGAGGTGGTAGCGCCGTAAGGCGTGGGGGTTCGAGTCCCCCCTTGGGCACCAA
>DASXND010000096.1:0-3051 GCA_036495265.1 Dyella sp. | reverse complement strand
CGGCGCTTGCGCGGCTTTACCGCTGGTGCAGCGGATTCACTCGCCGCGCCCTGCGGCACGCCCGCCAGCGCCGCGGCAAGCGTCTCATGGGGCAATTGCTGCGCATGCGCCCACCACTGCCCCAGCTCGTTGATCGCTGGCGACTCCGCCGCACGCAACAACAGGAAATCGAACGCTGCACGGAAGCGCGGGTGCGTCATCAGCCGGAAGACGCGCTTGCGCTGCACCTGTTCGAAACGCGGCTGCAACGCCCAGATTTCTTCCATGGTCAGGGTGAAACGACGAGGTATCGCCACCCGCTGGCACTGTTCGGCGACGACTTGTGCCGCCGCCCGGTCCCACGCTGCCGTGCTTTCCATGCCCTTGGTGATCCAGGTGTGCGCCAGATCGCGCACTTCTCCCCACAACAGCACGGCGAACAGGAAGGCCGGAGTGACCGATTTGCCTTCGGCGAGGCGCGCGTCGGTATTGGCAAGTCCCTCCTCGATCAAGGCGCGCAGCGCCTTGTCGCCCCGCTCGAGCGCTCGCGCCGTGGCCGGAAACATGAACTTCAGCAGCCCGGTCTGCTCCAGCATATGGAAGCTCTTGAGCCCATGACCGGCCAGGAACAGCTTGAGCGATTCGTCGAACAGACGTGCCGGCGCGGCGTCGGCCAAGAGCGGGCCCAGTTCGGCGAACGGTGCCGATGCGGCGGCGTCAATGCGGAAATTGAGCTTGGCGGCAAGGCGCACCGCTCGCAGCATGCGCACCGGGTCTTCGCGGTAGCGGGTGGCCGGGTCACCGATCAGATGCAGTACGCGATCCTCGACATCCTGCATGCCGCCGACATAGTCACGCACGGAGAAATCACTGATGTCGTAATAGAGCGCATTGACGCGGAAATCGCGGCGTATGGCATCTTCCTCGACGCTGCCCCAGACGTTGTCGCGCACGATGCGGCCATCGACGATATGGCGATCGCCTACGCTGGCGTCTTCTTCGCCGGTGCCGCGGAACGTAGCCACCTCGATAATCTCGGGCCCATACACCACATGGGCGAGGCGGAAGCGACGCCCTATAAGGCGCGAGTTCCGGAACAGCTTCTTCACCTCTTCCGGCGTGGCACTGGTGGCCACGTCGAAATCCTTGGGGTGCCCGCCAAGCAGGAGATCGCGCACGGCACCGCCGACCAGATAGGCCTGATAGCCGGCTTCATTGAGGCGATACAGCACGCGCAACGCTGCCTTGCTGATGTTCTTGCGCGAAATCACGTGTTGCTCGCGCGGAATGATGCGCAATGCAGCCGTGGCGTTGGTCCTTGCGTCGTGATTCAAGCGGTGTGGATCCTTGCGGCGCGTGGCGCCATTCAAAGCGATCAATCGCGGCGCCCAGGCGCCGCCTCCATGCCCGCCATAGCTTCACGGACTAGGCGGAACTGTTCCATACGGCGGGACCAAAAACGTCCTCGGGCATTGCCGGCCGAAACAATTTCGATATACTAGCGCGCTCCGGTGCATTTCGCTCCCTTCGTCTAGTGGCCTAGGACACCGCCCTCTCAAGGCGGGAACACGAGTTCGAACCTCGTAGGGAGCGCCACTTCCGGCCTGGCACGGGCCCCGGCTTCCAGCATAGGCGCGCGACAGCATGACTTTTGTCGTCACCGATAACTGCATCAAGTGCAAGTACACTGATTGTGTCGAAGTTTGCCCTGTCGACGCTTTCCACGAGGGCCCCAACTTCCTCGTGATCAATCCGGACGAGTGCATCGATTGCACCCTGTGCGAGCCGGAATGCCCCGTCAACGCCATTTATCCCGAGGACGACGTGCCTGCCGGGCAGGAAACCTTCGTGGCGCTGAATGCGGATCTGGCCAAGAGCTGGCCGGTGATCACCGAGCGCAAGGATGGCCTGGCAGACGCCAAGGATTGGGAAAACAAGCCCGACAAGCTCGACCTGCTCGAACGCTGAACGCACACACCCCCGCTCCGGGGCGCGCGTTCGACACCGCATCGCCAGATAGAAAAACGCCGCCCGAGGGCGGCGTTTTCGTGTCTACGCGAGCGCTACTCAGCTGCCGCCAAGGCGCGACTTGAGCGTATCGATCACCTTGGCCACCGCTGCGGCGTCGCCCTGGGCGCGAACCTCGCTAGCCTTTTCGCCACTGCCACCGATGGTCAGCTGCACCTGGTGCGGGGCGGCGCCCGGCGCATCAGCCGTCTGCTTCGACTTGCCGTTGAACATGCTGCTGAAGAAGCCCTTCTTGGCAGTCGGCTCGTCCGAGGCGACCACGCTCAAGGTGAAGGTACGCGACGCGTCGTCATGCGCAACCACCTCGCCAATATCGCCCTTTTCCAGCGCCTGACCCACGCGGCGATAGGTGCTGTCGATATTGTCGTTCAGCACGAAGCCGTCGGCGATGGTGCCGCCGCTCTTGCCAAGACGGGCGGTCGCGCCGTTCGCGGTCGGGTTGTTGGCACCCGGCTCAGGAATCACCAAGGCAGCGCTCGTGGACGGCGTGTCCAGGCCCGGCGGAATTTCCAGCGGCGCCTCCTGCTTGGCCGCTTCCCAGGCCTTGTGCGAACGGAACATGCCACAGCCGGAGAGCAGCAAGGCGGAAAGGGCCAAAACCGGCAAGGCCACGACAAGCGGGGTTTTCTTCATGTAAGCAAATTCCGTAGGAGTATCAGTTGGCCAAAACGTCAGGCCGCATTCGCCAAGGATGCCAGACCCGCCAGCGCTTCGCGTAGTCGCGCGCGGTCAGGACCGTCTTCCAGTTCAACCAAGGGCAGACGTGGCGACGCCATACCCAGCCCCAACGACGGCAAGCCGGCCTTCACCGCCACCGGGTTCGGCGCGCAATTGAGCGCCTCAACCAGCGGTGCCAGCACGGCATCACAGCGCTGGGCCTCAAGTCGGTCACCCGCCGTGGCCGCGTCGCACAACATCCGAAACGCACGAGGCACCAGATTGGCTACCACCGAGATAGTACCAGCCGCCCCGGCCAACATGGCCTTGGCGGCCGTGCCGTCGTCACCGGACAGATAGACGAAATCCGGCCGCGCAAGTTCCGCA
>DASXND010000095.1:0-6161 GCA_036495265.1 Dyella sp. | reverse complement strand
CCGTAAAACCGTCTATTTATCATTTTTGTCCTGGGCTAGATCGGCGCGATTCCACCAGCCACCGCCAAGCGCCTGAAACAGCGCCGCCGTGTCGGCATAGCGATTGGCCTGGGCTTGCACCAGGTTGATCCGCGCTTGCTGATAGGTCTGTTGTGCATTCAACAACGAGAGATAGTTGGCATAGCCGGCCGTCAACTGCCGCTGCGACAGATCCAGCGTGCGTTTGGCCGCATCGGCAGCGGCCGCAGCGGCCCGCAGCCCTTCGGCATCCTGTTCCAGCGCCGCCAGCGTGTCGGCCACGTTCTGAAAAGCAGCCAGCACCGTGCTGCGATACTGCTCGGCGGCCTGAACATAGGCGGCCTTGGCCGCGCGCTCCTGGTGCAGCAAGGTGCCACCCTCGAAGATCGGCGCGGTAATGTCGGCACCCAGGCCCCAGAAACCGGTGCCCGACTTGAACAGCTGATCCATGGCCAGTGCCGTGCTGCCGGCATTCGCGCTCAGCACGATATTGGGCAGCCGGTTGGCAATGGCCACGCCGATCTGCGCACTGGCCGCATGCATGTTCGCCTCGGCCTGGAGTACGTCCGGACGCTGTGCCACCAGGGCCGATGGAAGACTCAGCGGGAGCTCCTGCGGCAGCTTCAGGCTGGCAAGCTCGAAGCGCCCGTCCGGCGCCTCGTTCGGCAACTGGCCCACCAGGACCGCGAGCAGGTCGCGTTGCTGAGCGAGCTGTTTGATCAGCGGCGGCAGCGTAGCCCGGGTTTGCTCCAGCTGCGATTCTTGGGCGGCAAGATCGAGGCCACTGGCATAGCCCTTGGCCAATTGCTCGCGCACGATGCTGACCATGTGGGTGTTGAGCTCGATCAGCTCCCGGGTCGCATCGATCTGCGCCTGCAACGCCCCTGCCTGGACCACCGCAGCCACCACATTGGTGCTCAGGGTAATCTGCGCCGCGATCATCTCGAAGCGCACTGCCTGCTCCTGCGCCTGCACCGACTCCGTCGTTCGGCGATTCAGGCCGAAGATATCGGGCACGTAGGAAATGCTGACCTGCGGGGTGTACAGGTTGTACAGAAACGTATTGGAGTTGGGCGTGGGCGAGATCGACTCGGATTGCTTCTGGCGGCTGGCCGAAAAGCTCGCCGTCGCGCTGGGGTAGTAGTAGCCCCGCTGCGCCAGCACGTTTTCCCTGGCCACGGTCAACGCGGCCTGGGCCGCCTTGAGGTCGTGGTTATGCGCCAGCGACTGCTCGATCAGCTCATTCAAGGATTGGGAATGAAACAGGGTCCACCAGTCGCCAGGGATGTCGCTGCCTTTCGCGAAGCGCTGCGACTCGCCACCGGCCACGTTCGCCGTGGCGACGGTGGATGCCACGGGATGAGCGGTGTAATCGCTGGCGTTGGGTGCATCGGGCCGCTTGAAGTCGGGCCCCACGGCACAGCCAGCCATCAACGAAGAAGCCAGTACCACGACGAAACGCAGACGGCGTGTAGGCGACACATTGGCGTACGCGGAAACTTCCATTACAGGATCAGTTCTCTTCTTGTCTGCCCTGGCCAGCTAAACGGCCCCCCTTTTTAGCCAGGCATCGGGTGTCCCCGATATCGTCGGCGATTACTAGCCCCCTTCCTTGGCGCCCTGCGCGTTCGCCTACCCCGGATGACCCTGGAGATATATCACACGGTCGTTTGAACGGCTTCGCGGGAGGCAGCGAAAGTTTTCACGCCGGCAGAAAACCGGCATCGACGGACTGTCGAAGGAGCTCTGGGCCGACCAGGGTAGTTCCGGGGATTCCTGACTGGCAGTCAGCTCGGATGGCGTCGAAGTATGCTAAATGAGCGATTCATGCTGGGCGTGAGCGAGTCGAAAGCATCCTTCTGGCTGGTCATCTCGGAGCGGGAACATGCGAACAGATCGTCCGATCGTCGCGTTTGCCTTCGCGGCACTGTGCGTGTTCCTACCGGCATGTGGCTCGCTCCCACCCAGTACGGACAAGCCGGAATCGCACCAGCTGCCCCCAGCTACGGATACCCCCTCCGCCCAGTACACGCACGCGGAAGTGGATCAGCACCAGAATCAGTCCGGCTTTCGATTGCTGACGCTTAGCACCAATGCGTTGCTGAGCCGGGTAGCCCTTGTCGACCATGCCAAGCATTCGATCGATCTGCAGTACTACATTTTCGCGAATGACATGAGCGGGCATCTCTTGATGCAGCATTTGCTCACCGCAGCCGACCGTGGGGTGCGCGTGCGGATGCTGATCGATGACAACAACTTCACCGACGAAAACCATTTGTTCGATGCGCTGAATTCACATCCCAATATCAAGGTGAGGCTGTTCAACCCGCTGCAGACCAGAGACCCGTCGCTGCTCTCTCGCGCCACGCAATTCATGCTCGAATGGCGTCGACTCAATCGGCGCATGCACAACAAGTCATTCATCGTCGACAACAGCGTCGCCATCATTGGCGGAAGAAACATTGGCGATCCGTATTTCGATGCGGGCAGCGACACCCATTTCCGCGATCTTGATGTGGTGGCCATCGGGCCCGTCGTCCAGCAAGCGTCTGCCGCGTTCGACACTTACTGGAACTGCGATGCCGCGTATCCACTCAAAAGCCTGACCAACGCCGGCGATTCCGCCCAGCGCCTGGCCATGGCGCGGCAAATCCTGCAACATGAAGTTCGCGCGTATACAGACTCCGACTACGCGCAATCCGTATTGGAAGAGTTGCCCGGAGGTCCCACCGCTGATCGACGGGGCGCCTGGTTTTGGGGAGATGCCGAACTGGTGGCAGATCAGCCCGAGAAAATCGAGACCACGCACGACGTGCCCGAACTTCGCATCGGTCCCAAGCTCAAGGCGCTGGTGGATGGTGCGCAGCATCAGATCCTGGCAACCACGCCCTACTTCATTCCTGGCGACGAGGGCACGAAGCATCTCACCTCGCTTGTGCAGCGCGGCGTAACCGTCAAAGTGCTGACGAACTCCCTGGCGTCGACCGACGAGACGGCGGCTCATGCGGGCTATGTGCATTACCGCAAGGATCTTGTCGAAGGCGGCGTGCTGATCTACGAACTGCGACCTTCCACAGGGCAAAGCCAGGCATCGACCGCCCTAGGCAAGTCCTCCGGCGTCAGTCTGCACGCAAAGACCATCGTGGTGGATGACCACCAGGTCTTCATCGGCTCCCTGAACATGGATCAGCGCTCGAAATTACTGAATACCGAAATGGGCATCATCGTGGACTCGCCCGGCCTGGCGCACGCCATCACCGACTTTTTCAACACGGCGACGCAACCCGCCAACGCCTATCGGGTCTTGCTCGACCCTGCTTCTCATCACCTTGCCTGGCAAGCAACGGATGACGGCAAGGACGTCAGCTATAAGGAGGAGCCGGAAGCGAAGACGAAGAAGCGCGTGGAAGTGTCTGTTCTTCGCCTGCTGCCCATCGATGGTTTGCTCTAACGCGTATCCGCGCTCAGGGGGCCGCCGTCATTAGCGGCTTCGGCCAGGCCCTTGCCGACGAGGCGATCCGCGCCACGGGCACGTTGAAGCGAATCTGGAACACCCCAAGTTTCGCCCTGCCAGCGCGATCAATGAACAACACAGTTGGTTGGCGCGCCATCCACGTCGCTCGCCTGGCAGTTTGCCGCCACCGACATGGGCACCGGTACAGGAGAGCTGGGCTGGTAGGCCGGATAGGATGGAGGCGGGACCGGCGTCTGCATACCCGTTCTCGCCGCCGCTATGGATAGCGCCACCTTCGCGGCAAATTCCAGTGCTCCCCGCGAGACGCGCTCAAGCCTGGAGGACCCGTCCGAAGGAAAAATCGGTATGACCGGTGGTGACGGTGCAAGGCCACTGGCCGCCGGCGAGCCTGATCGAAAACCCAAGGGAGCCGTACCAAGCACCGAGGGATCTCGCAATGGCTCGCGGTAGTCACTGGCAGCTTTCGGCATCGACGCCGCCCCTTGAATCATCGACAAATTCGTCGCGGCCGCCTTGGGGGCATGGCCTGTCGCTTGCTTCAGTCCAAGTTCGGGAGGTGTCGCATCGGGATGGGTGCCCTTCGGCGGAAGGCTCTGGGCACCGGCTGATGACGCGCATAGCCACACCGCGGCGCAAAGCACCCATGTGATCTGTCGTCGAGTCAACGGTCGCATCCGCCACTCCGTCTGTACCAGGCGATCGATCAAGCCGTGACTAGCCGTTACTGGTTTGCGGCTTGAGCTGCCAGCTGCGACACACTATAGGACGAGTCAGAGTCGTGTTGCAGCCCCCAGGCCTGTTAACCGGTGGGGGAGTCCTGCGACGACGATAGCGGCGACGAGAACGACGCATAACCCGACCTGATACAGCTTTACCGTGGCATAGTTTCCGGCACCCATTTCGGAATCGTCGAAGCCGAGGTGTCATATGTCGAGCAAAACAGCCTCTTGTTCTTGTGGGCAACTCCGCATTGAGGTTCAAGGAGAGCCCTTGGGCGTTGGCGTGTGCCATTGCCTGGCTTGCCAACAGCGCACGGGTAGCGTGTTCGCGGCACTTGCCGGTTATGCGACTCCTTTTACGGTCGCTGGCACTGCCACGGAATTCGTCCGCACGGGCGAGCATGGATCGAAATTCCGCTTTCGGTTTTGCCCGATCTGCGGAAGCACGGTGTTTCACACCGAAGAAGGCGACGACAGGTCCGTGTCGGTCGCGGTTGGGACCTTTGCCGATCCGAGCTTTCCCGCACCTCAGGACTCGGTCTATGAGTGCCGGAGACATGCATGGGTGCAATTGCCCGTCGATATCATGCGCTACGACCGAGATCCCACATGACCTCGTCCCTGGACGGGTCCAGGTCGGGTGCCGCTGCAGGGCCGGATGTTCCAGTCCATCCTGTTGCCGGCGCTGCAGCCGACGGATCGAGTGCGCCTGACCGTTAGCGCGGCCTTGAAACCGCGATCCACGCAGACAGGCAGGCAAGCTTCTGCTCTTTCCGCCACGGTTTCCCCATGGGCGCGCCCAGAGCCTTCAGGCGGGCGTCGATCGCCGTCGGTGGCAAGCCCAGCGTCGTCGCCGCGAGATCGGAAAGCGACTTCTCGTCCAGTTCGGCAACCTCGATACCACATTGAAGGGATGCAAACCGAAGAGCGTCACGCACGGCCAGGGCTTCGGCAACCGGCACATGTTCCGGCCAGGCCAGACTGTATGCGAGGAGGTCGGTGATCCAGCCGGCACGATTGACGAGCAAGGCGGCGACGACCGGGTTGCACCTCGCTGCCTCCAGCTGACGGACAATGCCCTGCAGTCCATTGGCTGCCAGCCGATCTTGACGCCTGCGCCCCTCCGCGACCGCTGCCGCCGCTTCTGCTGTGGTCTCGTTCTGCGGGCCCCGCGCCATTTCGGCTGCGACGCGGTAAGGCTCAAAGGAAAGCCGGTCGCCGTCGGCGCAGGTTTCGAGAGTCGTGGAGAGGACGACGCGAGGCTCTCCCTCCGCAACAGCGACGCAGACCACCACGGCACCACCTTTGTGCGCGCGCAGCCCGAGGCCGGTAATGACCTGTGAGTGATTCTCCGGTCGTGACATCAACTCCTCCCGAGGGCCAGGATGGATAGGAGCGGGTGACTTCAATCTACCGTGACAACTCACAGATCCAGTTCACCTCCCAATGCTTGCCGCCATCTGGAGAGAACGATTGCTCCATGCGCGCCGCTTTCGGCGAGATGTTGAGCCACATCCAGCGGACCAGGACCACGCGCCCCTTCCACGCTTGGTGATTGTAGAACTCGCCGCGATTGCCGTGGAATTCACCGATGACGGGCGCATCGAGTTCGCCTTTGTCCAAATCCAGGCCGTAGATGCTCCATTGAAACGTTTCCGGGTTGTACATCCGCAAGGTCTGCGCCTTGATGTGCAACTTCTTGTCCGGACTCGTTACCTCAAACTGCTCAAAATTGGCGTTAGTGTCGAGCAATTTGTGATGATTGGAGATGCCATCGTATTCATCCCACTGGGTGGAATTATTGAGGCGATCCGGTAGGCGGCGGACATGTGCTTTCCAGTCCCCGATAAGGAAATCGAAATCGTGGGAACCGTCACGTTGCGGGGCTGCGAATACGCCAGTGGGATCTTTCGGGCCATCGACGGCACTGGCCGATGACATCGCGCCGG